>JANNVS010000211.1:0-4255 GCA_031414515.1 Sphingobacteriales bacterium
TTTCATTTTTGCTAATAATTTGATGAATACTTTCTACTAATATACTTTTACTTCTAAGGTTATCTATTGCACCATCACGCCAATGACGTACCGGTGATACTGTAAATAAAATAATTTTCTCTTTTATTTGATCTTTTAATAATTCAAAAGAATTAAAAATATCTTCGATAGAAAGCAATCGTTTTTCAAATTTATTATTTGGAATTTTATGACAATTTGCTACTAGCTTATTATGATCCAAATATTTATAGACAAATGAAGTTCCAAGTGTGATTACGATAAATTTTGTTTGATTAAAATCTGAATTTGATTTTTCTACTTCTTTATTAATAATATCCAGCATTTCATATTTGTCAATTCCTGAATATGAACCATGGTGATCTAAAGAAATATATAACTCATTAAAAAACAATAAATCTTGTTCTGTATATACTTTATTATTAATTATATTATTTAAATTATTGAAAATAGAAACTGGATTATACGAAATTCCAAATGGATTGATAGTAATAGGATACTGAAATTGTGTTAAATACTTTCCAATATTTTCAGTAAAACAAGAACCAATAAGTAGCATCTTATCCTGATGAGTGATAAGAAACGGTGATTTGGGTATAATTACTTTAGTACTAAATTCCATTTATTTGAAGCTTTATTTTATTTTTGGAAAGATATTTGCTATTATTCGTTTATGCAAACTTTCAGGAATACTTTTTTTCTTATTTTCATATTGCAAAATTGCCTTTCTGAAGCAGCAATTCTTGAAAATAAGGTATTCTCAACTTCTATAAAAACGGTACAGTTGCATCCTAAAGGCTATGATTTAGCATTGCCAATCATATATCTGAATTCAAATGAGACACTTGAATTACATTTTGATGATTTATCTAACAAAGCAAAAAACTACTATTATACAGTAGTTCAGTGCCATAGCAACTGGGAACCAACTAACATGAACATAATGGAATATGTAGAAGGATTTACGGAGGCAAATATTAATGACTACGACTATTCAAATGGAACCAAAATTCCTTATGTACATTATAAATTACAGTTTCCAAACATTGACATGAAGGTAAATCGATCGGGAAATTATGTGCTGATTGTATTTGAAAATAATAAAGAAAATGCTATTTTAACAAGACGATTTATGATAGCTGAAGATAAAGTAAGCATAAACGCAGGTGTGGCTTATCCGCGCAGTTTGTACGCCAGAAATCAATATCAAGAGGTTGTTTTTAAGGTGAATTATAAAGGCTTTACAATTGACAATCCTCAAATGGAAATAAAGGCAACCGTTTTACAAAATTATCGTTGGGATAATGCTAAACAAGAAATCAGGCCTCAATTTACTGGAATCAACGAATTAAATTTTGATTTTAATGGTGTACTTACCTTTCCATCTGTAGGTCGAGAATTTCGCTTTTTTGATATGAGGTCATTAAGGTTTCGTGGACAAAATATTAGAGCATTTGATATTCTTGAAAATGAAAATGACGTGTATCTATTATATGAAAAACCACAAGCATTAGATAAATATTTTTTAACTAAAGATTTGAATGGCTTATTTTATATAGAAAATCTGGACAACCCAAATTATAATACTGGTGCCGATTATGCCAATGTACATTTCAACTTTGATTTTGGTGGTACACTATCTAATGGAAGTTTTTATATAGTAGGTGCTTTTAACAATTGGACTTGCGATGAATCATCAAAAATGTATTATGATGTATTGGATAAAAGTTATGCTGCCAATATCTTATTCAAACAAGGAACCTATAATTATTCTTATGTTTTTAAAGCAGATACAGAAAAGGAAACAGACCAATTCATTACAGAAAGTTATTATTTAGACACAGAAAATGATTATACTATCTTATTATATTACACACCTTTTGGAGAGCGATATGATAGACTAATTTCAGTAAAATATATTAACTCTTTTTTAAATAGATACTAAATGTCTAAAGACTATAACATACAAAAAGGCGATTTACTAGTAGCCGAACCTTTTCTGAAAGATCCAAGTTTCAAAAGAACGGTTACACTTGTTTGTGAGCATAACACAGAAGGTTCAATAGGTTTAGTACTAAATCGACCTTCAATTTTCAGAATTAATGAAATGATTCCAAATTTCCCTTCATTCCATTCAACTGTCTTTTATGGCGGTCCAGTTGGAATGGATAGATTAAACTATATACATGCATATGGTGATTTAATCATTGACTCTATTCATATAAAAGATAATTTATACTGGAACGGAAATTTTGATCAAATAAAGGAACTTATTAAAGAAAGAAAAATTTTACCACATAATATAAAATTCTTTGCAGGTTATGCTGGTTGGGAAACTGGACAATTGAACGAAGAAATGCAGGATGACAGTTGGATTATTTCTAAAAATTATCCTGAAATTTTTAAAATGAGTGAGTATATGTGGCAAGAAGTATTAATAAAAATGGGTGGAAAAAATAAACTGCTATCTACATTTCCTGAAGACCCAATTTTAAATTAATTTTTCTGAATGTTATTATGCCTTTTAGGTGTATGTTATGTATAATAAATATGTTATTTTTGGGTAAAATAGCGATATGCAAAAATTCCCAACATTTTTCATAGTATTGACATTCTTTTTACTTTCTTCTAATGCACAAGATATTGTAAACAGATGCGCGTTAGATGAGATTAATAAACAAGCCTTATTAAACAATCCATCACTTACAACTACCTATTGGCAGGAAATTGCGAATGGTGTAAATAATATTGTTGCATATGATACAACCTTAGCAAATACAGATACTGTTTATACCGTTCAGGTAGTAGTACATGTTGTTTATTTGAATAACAATAAATACGAAAATATTCCTGATAATATTATTCAATCACAAATAGATGCATTAAATAGAGATTTTAATCTATTAAATGCGGATACTGTAAATCTTCGCCCTATTTTTAAACCATTCCAAGGCAAAGCAAAAATAAAATTTGAGTTAACCAAAATAAATCCGAGCAACAGAGTAACAACAGGCATAACAAGAACACAAGGAAATTTAGGCAACTTAGCAGGTTGGGATCCTATCAGCACATTACTTTGGACAGCATTAGGTATTGAGCCATTAAAAGAAGATTTCTTTTTATTTGCTGGTTCAACAGGTAAATCACCATGGCCAGCAAAAAAATATCTAAATATTTATGTTTGCGATTTAAATTATGGAAACAGAAAATGCAGAACCTGTTTAACTTTGTGTGATACTTGTGGTGCTTTAGGTGGCTTTGCATATCCACCATCTAACGCTACAAATTGGGGTGCCTTGGCTTTAGATCATGGTAAAAACGATGGGATTGTTATTGATTTTCGATTCTTTGGTCAAAATAACTGGTATGCACAAGATTCAACCAGTCAACGATTCAGAGATTTTTATTCAAAAGGTAGAACAACAGTACATGAAGCAGGACATTATTTTGGATTACAACATACTTGGGGCAATGTATTGCCATTGCCAGGTTTTGATGATGGCTGCGCTATTGATGATTTTATCGATGATACGCCAGAAGAAAAGCAAGCCTTTGCAAATAATTTAGTTCGCGGCACATTAAATCCTTGCGATACTTCTGTAAATACGTGTTCAAAAAATTATTTAGGCAAAGACTGGCCAGATATGTATGAAGATTATATGGACTACTCTACTGACTTATGTTATAATTTATTTACAAAACAACAGGTAAATTTAATGCGATTTAATCTACTAACCAGAAGAAAAGATTTGATTATAAAAAGAGAATTAATACCAACTATTCCAACTGCTATCAGAAATACAAAATTAAATGATGCAGGTATTTCTATTTATCCAAATCCAGCAAGTGAAATATTGACGATTCATTTCGACAGAGTTTTAAATAATGATGTATTTGTTGATGTTGTTGATATTACAGGAAAAATAGTTTCTACTTCTATCATAAACCAACATACGTTTGATTCTTTTGTTGATATAAAATCATTAGCAAGTGGTGTTTATTTAATTAAACTTTCAAACGAAGATTTTTCGTCAACTGCTAAGTTTATAAAAGAGTAGTTTCATCCTTCGTTAAACTCACTACTCAACTTATCGTGCCACGATTATCATGGCATGATGCAAAAATTACCGAATTCTCACTCATTTGTATCGAATACTAATTAATACGATATTATAAGTATTTCTGAGTAACTTTATAATACAAAATCAAAAAACTTATGAAAAAATTACTATTTATT
>JANNVS010000212.1:0-2268 GCA_031414515.1 Sphingobacteriales bacterium
CATTGCCTTTAGGAGTAGCTTCTAACGATATGCCTGTTGGAGTGCAATTTGCCGCACCATACGGACAAGATAGCTTTTTAATAGAACTTGCATTGGAATTGGAAGCAGCTAAACCATGGAAGTTTATTTACAACAGTTAAATAAATATTGGAAAAGGATTTACAGGAAGCATCGACGACATTAAAGTTTACAACAGAGTTTTATCACCCACAGAGATAAGCTTTTTGAGCAATTATGTGAGTCCTTGTTGTCCTTAGTTAGCATTACACATAATATTCAATAGCATTCGCTTTTCTTAAAATTTGGACAAAAAAAAAGACAAAATTCCTAAAAACTTTGTCTTCCAAATTTGCAGTTTCCTTTCTTTTTACAAAAATTTATTCTGCTTACTCTTTTCTATTTTTCCGCCTTTTGTTTCTGATAAAATAACTTTAACATCATTCCTCAGCAGGAAGTCTTCACATTTTTTACCATGCTTATTTCTTCCACTTCTCTAACTTTTTCGACATTCAAATAACGTGATGTAAAAATAGTATATTTCTTCATTCTTCGCATGATTTTAACCATCTTCTTGTACACATAATTATCCATGAGTTTATGCACATTTTTTACAATAGCTAATGCACATGTTATAAACAGTTTTAGTACTTTTGATAAACAAAAAATGAGTGAACCAATATATAATAACATAGGAATAGGTTATAACGACAACAGAGTTGCCGATCCATATATTGCTAAACGTATAATGGAGCAACTGCAACCAACTGCTGATGGCTTTTATTTAGATATTGGATGTGGCACAGCAAATTATACGCATCACATTGCTCAAAAGGGTTTCACTTTTCACGGTGTGGATCCATCTGATATCATGTTAGATATAGCAAAGACAAAAGATATTGGTGGCACGTTTACAAAAGCTACCGCAGAACAAATTCCTTTTGATGATAGTTTCTTTGATGGTGCAATTGCAATGCTGACATTGCATCACTGGAAAAATAAACAACAAGGTTTAAATGAATTGTATCGAGTTTTAAAGCCGAATAGCAAATTGGTGTTTTTTAGTTTTACAGCGGAACAAATGGAAGGCTACTGGCTTAAACATTATTTTCCAGAAATGATAAAACGTTCAGGTGCATTAATAATACCTGATGAAAAGACAATGTTTGCTATGCTTACGGAAGCAGGTTTTAAAAACATCAACACAGAAAAATATTTTGTTCAACCAGATTTACAAGATCATTTTTTGTATTCGTATAAATTTCAACCTGAACAATATTTGAATGCTGAAGTAAGAAAAGGCAGTTCTGGTTTTACGAATTGTTGTACACCAGAAGAATTGAAAAAGGGATTGAAATTATTAGAAGCTGATATTACATCAGGCAATATAAATAACATCATCAGAAGTTATGACAATGACAATGGTGATTACTTATTTTATAACGCAATAAAAGAAACTTAAAACAAGTATTAGAATACGCATATCTATTGCAAATAAATGCTATATAAAAATTGTATTTTGTGTGAAATATAATAAGCATAACACTCCATGTCTATTCAAAAAATAAATACAGAAGAATTTTTAAGATTTGCTAAAAAAGCTCCAATTTTAGATGCTCGGAGTCCTGATGAATATCTACAGGCACATATACCAAAAGCAATCAGCTTTCCATTATTTACAGACGAAGAAAGAAAAATAGTAGGTACTGCATACAAACAACAAAGCAAACAAATTGCTATAAAAATTGGATTGGATTTCTTCGGACCCAAGATGCGCAAGATGGTGGAAGAAGTGGAACGAATAGTAGATTATAAAACTAAAGAAAAATTAACCGACATAGAAATACAAAATGAGAAAATCATTTTAGTACATTGTTGGCGTGGTGGTATGCGCAGTGCAGCAATAGCATGGCTGTTAGACTTATATGGCTTTACAGTCTATACCTTAATAGGTGGCTACAAAACGTATCGAAATTGGGCATTACAACAATTCGAAAAGGAATATAAGTTTAAAATTATTGGTGGATACACTGGAAGCGGAAAAACATTGCTGTTACAAACATTATCAAATGAAAAAAATGCAATTGTAGATTTAGAAGCACTGGCAAATCACAAAGGATCTGCATTAGGTTCGTTAGGGCTTACAGCACAACCTACACAGGAAATGTTTGAAAATTTGTTGGCAGCTTCCCTGGCATTAAACACACAAACTCTGATTAACCAACCCATTTGGATGGAAGATGAAAGTCAGCGTATTGGCCAGTTGCAAAT
>JANNVS010000213.1:0-24037 GCA_031414515.1 Sphingobacteriales bacterium
CGCAAGAATTCATGCAGCCGCTGATTTTTATTTTTATTTCCGAATCAAAAATCAAATGATAAAATTCATCTAAGATTACATCTTCTAAAATTTTTCCAAGTGTCATACTGTTTGTTACACCAAGGTTACACGTGTCTGTTCCAGGACAAGTAGTAACATCTGCGATGCTATCAAAACCTGGTGTTGCGAAATTCATTTTGTTTAATTCCTGATAGAAATATGGCAACGATTCTTCTCTTACAAACTTCAGTAATAATCCTTGATTCATAGTAATGCGCATGTCTTCTGACGCATAGTTTTGTACCATTTCTGCAATGGTTCTTGCTTCATCCGGTTTTACATCACCTTTCGTAACTTTCAACGCAACTGAAAAATATTCCTTTTGTTTTTGCTCAGCAACGTTTGTCTTCAACCAATCTTCATAACGTTGTTTATCTTCTATTTCTACCTGCGGTGCAATGTTATTATGTGTTGGTTCGCCAACTTCAACTTTTGTTGTATCTATCTTGAAAGACTTTACTTTATTGGCAGTTCGCTCTGTTTCTACCAATTCCATAAATTTTTCTAACCCAATTTCTTTAATTAAATATTTCATACGTGCTTTATGACGACGCACGCGCTCGCCATATCTGTCGAACACACGCAAGGCTGCTTCCATAAATGGAATAATTTGATCTTCATGCAAAAAATCATATGCAGTTTGCGCCAAAATTGCCTGCGCACCCAAGCCTCCACCAACCACTACTTTGAAACCGCGTTCACTATTTTCTATTCGTGGAATAAAACCAAAATCATGTAAGAAAGTATAGGCAGAATCTTTATCAGAAGAAGAAAAAGCTGGTTTTATTTTTCTACCCATATCCTGACAAATTGGATTACGTAAAAAGAATTCGAATGCTGCTTGTGCATATGGTGACACGTCGAATAATTCGTCTGCATCGATGCCTGCTTTTGATGAGGCAGTAATGTTGCGAACTGTGTTTCCGCATGCTTCTCTGCCTGTTGCGCCAACATCTTCCAAGCCAGCCCAAATTGCTGGTGCATCGGTTACTTTTACATAATGCAGTTGTATGTTTTGGCGTGTGGTTAAATGCAGATTTGAACTTGCGTAGAGTTCTGATAATTCTGCCACGCGCACCAATTGTTTTGGTGTAATTTTTCCGAATGGAAATTTGGTGCGAAACATTTGCACGCCAAGCTGGCGTTGCCCGTAAACACCACGTGTTAAACGAAATGCTTTGAATTTATCTTCCGGAATTTCGTCGTTTTTAAACGCGTTGATTTTTTGCTGCAGTTCAAAAATGTCTTTTGCTGCTTCCGGTGAAATGTTTTTTGTGATAGTTACTGACATACTTTTCTTTTTTGTCATTCTGAACGTAGTGAAGAATCTTGCAAGATTTCTCGCTGCGCTCGAAATGACAGTTATAAAAAAACCTATCTTTTTACAGATAGGCATTTAATTTTTATATAAAATCAACCTATCCGTCTACTGCGGACAAGAGCAACAACAGTTGTATAAGTTGATTGATTTTTTCATTTGAATCTAAATTTAGTAAATATTATGTAAATATTTGTGTGTTAATGATTTTATAAAGCTAGTAGTAGTATTACTCAGGATTTACTAAATTCATCTTAGAGGTTGCAACCAATACACCATTTTGAATAATTTGTATTTGATACATTCCACTTTTGCTGAATGATTCCATCTCTATGGTGTGTGTATTTCCAACATTTAACTCTTTCCTTAAGATGATTTGTCCTATTATATTTATTACTTGCAATTGTGTGATTTTTTCATCTTTTACTCCAAAGATAATTATGCATTTTCCATTATTGGGGTTTGGGTAAACATTAAAAGTTGGAATAATTTTATTTTGGAACAAATTGGTGCTTATCGAATTGGTATCGGTGCTGCAATAGAAAATACCATTGCATTCTGTTTTAGATCCTATGCTTAGCCATCGCATTTTTGCAATATTCGAACCCGAGTTTAAAACATTTGGTACGCCAATAGCAGAACTAAAAGGACTTTTAAATAAAGTAATTTCTGGAAGGCTGGATGTGCCAAAAGGTGTTATTGTTCCTTTTATATTATTGCCATATTGAAAATTAGATCCGGTTAAAACATAATTGCCCAATAAAAAGCCAGTATTGGTAACCTCGTTGCCAACAAAATTTACTTTATCACCAGCATCAGAATTCATAATAATTCCAAACAGCTCTGCCCTGTTTCTAAAAAAGGTATTATGCGGGCCATTGTTGCCATGTGAATTATCAATAATAATATTTTGAGAAATATTGCCTTCTATTAAATTTGTAAAATTATAATTTCCATGTAAAACAATATCTCCTGCAGAATTAGAGGGAAATATTCCTTCCGTCCAAAATGGGTCAAATGTGTAGTTGTATGCAATAACATTTCCATTTGATGCCGCTTGCAATAAAACACAATGTCTTAAGTGTTTCGCAATATTATTATAAATTAAATTTTCGCTGGAGCCAAATTGTAGAACAAAACCATAACCTTGTCCGCCGCCGCCATAAGCAAAAGCATCATGAACATAATTTCCTTCAAGTGTACAATGTATAGAACTTTCTAAAAGAAAATGTGAATAATTTCCGTTCATGGATTCTACACCTTTAATCCAACAGTTTGCAGCATTTATAAAACTAATATTAGTCGTTTGGTTTTCTGTGGCGTCTAATCTTTTTATTTTTAAGCATTCTATGCCAACCTTTTGAATTGGGTTTGTTTTAACGATTATTGGATTTAAGCTTTGCTTAAAAGTAATTCGAAGCGGTGTTTCAATTGAAATATCATTTCCAGATATAGCAGTAATTTTAGCAAGCTGATAGAATGAGTTATAAGCCCAGTTAGATGCCATTAATGTGTTTCCATCTTGTTTGATTTGAATATAATCATTTGTATTAAAACCCGCAGAAGAAGCTACGGTTAGTGTTTTTGTTCCTTTTGATAATCCTGATAATATAGTTGTTTTAGTAGTTGTTACACTACCTTGAACATTAATACAATTATTATTACCAGAAAGATTAAAATACAATGTTGTACTATCACTGCTATTTCCCTTTATTATAATATTTGCAGGTATAGATATAGAATTTGTAAATAAAAATTTACCTGATGGGAAACAAATAATTCCCGGATTTCCATGTAGTGCGTTTAAGGCATTCTGAAAGGCAATACTATTGTTGCCCGAAGAATCATTTTTTCCGCCGACATCCATTATAGATATCACACGAGATGGATAGGTAAAAATACTTTCTATGCCAGCTTTGGACCAATCTGTAGTTAAACTATCAGGAATGGTATTTGCAAAACCTTTACTATAAAAAAGAATGCTTAATGAAATGAATAACCTGACGGCAATCAATGGATTTGAATTAAAGTAAATCGTTAACATAAGAAAAAGTTTAATGGTCTTATTAGCAAATTTATGCTCTTTAAAACTAATAACTTACAAAAACTAATAAAAGATTACGATTACTCATTCTCTGCAACTACTTCTTTCACTTCTGGAACAAACCGTTTCAATAGGTTTTCGATGCCTTGTTTAAGTGTTACTATTGATGATGGACAGCCACTACAAGAACCTTGTAATTGCAAGGTTAGTTTGCCATCTACAAATTTTACGAAGCTAATATTTCCGCCATCCATTTCTACGGCTGGTTTCACGTATTTTTCTAATGCGCCTTTAATGCGTATTTCTACGTCGGTATCTGTATCGGTAATTTCGTTAGATGCGGTTTTTGCCAGCTTTACAAAATTATCATTCAAAATGATTCCATCTTCATCAATATATTTTTTCAAAAAATCTTTGATTGGAATCATCATTTCTGTCCAAAGTAATTCTTCTTGCTTAGTAATCGTAACAAAATTATTACTGATGAAAACATTCGTGACTCCTTCAAAACCAAACAATACTTTTGCTAAAGGTGCTTCGTTGGTTTCATTTGTGTTTTGAAATTCTACCGAATCGTTTAATAACAATGCTTTGTTGGTCACAAATTTCAAGGAATTCGGATTTGGTGTAGATTCTGTATAAATCATCACTGGTATTTTTGTTGTTGGTTCCATTTTTTAGTATTTAGATTTCTTTTATAACGTTTAGTTTGTGTTGTAAGTTCATTTTATTTTTCGCAAAGACGCCAAGAACACAAAGCGTCTTATTATTGTTTATGCGTAATCGTTGGTGTGGCTTGTGCCGTTGGTAAAATTAAAATTTCTTCAATATTGACGTGTGCTGGTTGTGTTGCCATAAAATAAATACTTTCTGCTACGTCTTCTGCTTTCAACGGCAAATAACCTTCATACATAGAATCGGCTTTTTGCTGATTGCCTTTAAAGCGCACTACAGAAAATTCTGTTTCTGCTGCACCTGGACTTATTACCGATACTTTAATATTGTAAGGCAATAAATCAATTCTCGAACTTCTGGAAATTGCACGCACAGCATGTTTTGTTCCGCAATACACATTGCCGCCGCCATAAGTATCCCAGCCTGCCAAGGAACCAACATTAATGATATGTCCTTTTTTGTGTGCTATCATCAGCGGCGAAATTTCGCGTATCATATACAGCAAACCTTTTATGTTCGTATCTATCATTTCATTCCAATCTTCGTAAACGCCTTCCTGAATTGGACCACGACCGACAGCTAAACCTGCATTATTCAGCAACACATCAATATTTTTCCAATTATCATTTAAAGAATTTACTGCTTGTTGTACTTCGTTTAATTCACGCACGTCAAAACACAAACTCAATACATCCACCTTGTAAGTTGATTTTAAATCGCTTTCTAGCTTTTGCAAACGTTCTTTTCTTCTGCCTGTAATAATAAGATTCCAGTTGTTTTTTGCAAAAAGATGCGCTGCTGCTTCGCCAAAACCTGAAGTTGCTCCTGTGATAAAAATAATACTCATGTAGGCACAAAAGTACAAATTAACTTACTATTTTTAGTTCAAAGCAATACAATGACTATAAAAGAAGCACAAAACACGATAGACAAATGGATAAACTCTACCGGAATTCGTTATTTTAATGAATTGACGAATATGGCAATGCTGACTGAAGAAGTCGGTGAAGTTGCCAGAATTATTGCCAGAAAATATGGCGAACAGTCGTTTAAAGAATCAGATAAAGACAAAGATTTAGGTGATGAATTAGCTGATGTGTTGTTTGTTTTAATTTGTATCGCCAATCAAACTGGCGTTGACCTGACAGAAGCACTTGAAAAAAATCTGGACAAAAAAACAACAAGAGATACTGAAAGGCATAAAAGCAACGAGAAATTAAAATAATTCGGATTTTCTGGCATGTTTATTTTATCGCTTCGGACAAAATGTCTGTTTATTTTTGTTTTATTAGTGATTTTTTTACTTGGAATAACTTTTGAAAAGTTCATCGTGTAAAATAATTTATCACTAAAAATAAAATAAAATGAGAACATTAGTAAAAGCACAATGTGGCACACCAGCAAGCAACCGTTTTTTCTTCGACGATTTTTTCGGAAAAGACGTGTTTGATTTTAACGCCAATCATTTGGTAAAAAGTACGCCATCTGTAAATATCAAAGAAAATGAAAAAGAATTTTCTTTAGCAGTTGCTGCACCAGGTTTGCAAAAAGAAGATTTTAAAGTAGAATTAAATGACAACGTTTTAAGTATTTCTGCGGAAACGAAAACGGAAACGAATGAAACGAATGAGCAAACTAAATTCACGCGCAAAGAATTTTCGTACTCATCTTTTAAAAGAAGTTTCTCGTTAGATGAAGAATCAGTTGATGCAGAAAACATCGTAGCGAAATACGAAAACGGAATTTTGTATATTGCTATTCCGAAAAAAGTAAAAACAGAAGCTGAGAAAAAAGCAAAAACAATTTCGGTTTTGTAAGAATTCTTTTTGACAAGATTTGGTTAATAAGAAATGCATCGCCTTAAGCGATGCATTTTATTTTTCTTATTTTAAAAGCCTGCTTACATTTTAGCTTTCAGCTTATCAGTATATTTGGAATTCATCGATTTTAATTCATCTACCATTTTTTGTGCATTACTCGTTTTGCCTTGCTTAATATATATTTGTCCAAGATAGTATCTGCCTAATTCGGATTTCGAATTGTATTGTAAGGCCTTTAAATAATCTGACTCTGCTGCTGCATAATTCTTATTTGAAAAATCTATCCAGCCTAATTCTATCCAAGCTTCCGAATTTTTTGGGTCTATTTCTACAGCTTTATACAAGTAGGTTTTTGCTTCGTCATAATTTTCTCTTTCATTTAAAATCCATCCAATTTTAAAATTTGTTGGTGCGCTTATATTTTCAATCGCTAAACTTTTTTTGAAATATTCTAGTGCTTTATCCAAGTCTTTCAAATCATCTGTACTATAATATATGTCTGCAATATTTGCTGCATAAATAGCGCTTTCCGGATTTAAATTAAATGCTTTAATATAATTGTCTAATGCCACAGACTTTTGGCCTAAAGAGCTGTATGCATACCCTAATTCATTGTATGATGCGGCATACTCATCATCTAATTTTATTGCCGCCAATTCATATTCTATAGCCTTTTGGTATTTCTCGCCTTCGTTCATTATATAACCAAGTTTATAGTTGGCTAGCATGGGTTCTTTCTTTAAGTCCAAACATTTTTTATAATACGTTTCTGCGATAGAATAATCTTTATTGGCAAAATAAACATCTGCAATTCCTTTAACTGCACTTTTTTCTTCTGCATTTAGCATAAGTGCTTTCTTGTATTTGTCAATCGCTTCTGTATTTTTGTTTAGCATATATAGTGCATAGCCATATTCAGAATACAATGTAGCAGATGGTGAAACCCTAATTCCTGCCTGAGCTGTTTTAGTTACGTCTTCGTACTTTTCTAATTCATTTTGTGTCCAAGCCAAATCGTAATAAGTAGTCGCATTTTTTGGATTTAGAACATTAGCCTTTTGATACCATTTTAATGCTTGTTCATAGTCTTTATTGTCCTCGGCAGTTTTCGCTTTTTCCAATGCCGAACTTTCTGTTTCTGTTTGCGCATAAGTGATGCTCAGCATCAAAAAGACACTCATCATTATTAAAATTAGCTTCTTCATGTTTTTTATTTTTGTATTTTTAAATTAATGTAAGGTAGATATTATTACCATTTATTTTTATACCCAATTGACGGTATCTTTTTCTATGTTATCATTTATTTTTTGTATAAAAAATTTAGTGATCTTTTTTATATTTATGCATCTGAAAAAACAAACGAACAAAAGTATGATTATTCAAACGCCTTTAGAAAAACTATATCACTGGACAGAACAAAAACCAAACCAAACATTTTTGCGACAACCGTTTAATGGTGAATGGCTTCATTTCTCTTGGAAAAAATCGGAAGATGAAATTCGCAGGATGGCAGCATATCTGCGCTCTCTTAATTTGCCACCTCAAAGCAAAATTGCGATTATTTCCAAAAACTGTGCGCATTGGATTTTGAGCGATTTAGCCATTATGATGGCTGGCCATATTTCCGTGCCGTTATATCCAACTATTCCTGCAGATTTGATACGTTATTGCTTAGAACATTGCGAAGCCAAAGTTGCATTTATTGGAAAATTAGATGATTGGAAAAGTCAACGTGCTGGTTTGCCAGACGATGTAAAAGGAATTTCGTTTCCACTTTGGACAGAAGAAGGCTACGAAAACTGGAATGATATTATTGCAAAAACCGAACCTTTCACTGAAAATTATATTCCAAACGGAAAAGATATATCTACCATTATTTATACTTCTGGAACAACAGGTTTGCCAAAAGGTGTAGTTCAAACCGTTCATTCATTTTCATATGCTGTATGTTGGGCTTTTTCAGAATTAGATGACCTTACAGATAAAGAACGTTTCTTTTCCTACTTGCCATTATCACATATTGCTGAAAGAATGTTGGTCGCCATGGGTGGCTTGTATTCTGGTGGCACAGTTTCTTTTGCAGAATCTTTAGAATTATTTGCTGCTAATTTAAAAGAAACAAAACCTACTATTTTCCTAGCTGTTCCGCGTATTTGGACAAAATTTCAAATGGGAATTTTAGGAAAAATGCCACAAAGCAGATTAAATATTTTATTGAAAATTCCAATCATCAATGGCATCATTAAAAAGAAAATAAAAGAAGGCTTAGGTTTAGACCAAGCAAAATATTTATTAACTGGTGCCGCGCCACTTCCTTTAGTAACTATGTTGTGGTTTGAAAAAATTGACTTCCTTATTTATGAAGCGTATGCCATGACGGAAAATTGTGCGTACTCACATCTTAACAGAAAAAATAAAAGAAAACCTGGTTATGCTGGCACCGCTATGCCAAACTGTGAGGTGAGAATTTCTGACGATGGAGAAATTTTAGTGAAGAGCGAAGCTACGATGCTTGGCTATTACAAAGAAGAGGAGAAAACAAAAGAAACGATTACCGAAGATGGTTTCTTGTGCACAGGAGACCAAGGCGAAATTGATGCAGATGGTTACTTGAAAATTACTGGTCGTTTGAAAGATATTTTTAAAACTGACAAAGGAAAATATGTTGCACCAGCACCAATTGAATTAGAATTATCTAAAAATACTTTTATAGAACAAGTGTGTGTAGTTGGTGCAAACTTACCGCAAACAATGGCGTTGGTGGTGCTTTCTGCGGATGCAAAAAATGAAGATAAAAATGAAGTGGCAAAAAGCCTAGAAGCTACGATGGTGGATGTAAATAAGCTTTTTGACAAACACGAAAAAATGAAAAAGGTAGTGGTGATGCGCGATGAGTGGACGGTTGACAATAATTTACTGACACCAACCATGAAGGTAAAGCGTAATGTTTTAGAAAAAGGAAAAGAGAGTAATTACGAAAAATGGTATGCAGAAAAAGATACTGTACTTTGGGAAGATTAATATTCCGACTAATTATTGTACTAAAGATAAAAAGCACATCAAATGATGTGCTTTTTATTGTTCATTATTGTGACGTGAATTACAATTTACGTTTCACTTCTACTAGTTCAAACGCTTCTACGATGTCACCGATATTTATTTCGTTATAGTTTTTAATTTTCAATCCGCATTCATATCCTATTACTACGTCTTTCACATCGTCTTTGAAACGCTTTAATGATTCTAATTCTCCACTATGAATAACAATACCATCTCTGATAATTCGTATCTTATGGCTACGTGCTACTCGTCCGTCTAATACATAACATCCAGCTATGGTACCTACTTTTGTAACTTTAAATACTTCACGAACTTCTATATTTCCAACAATCTTTTCTTCTACTTTAGGCTCCAACAACCCTTCCATCGCTGCTTTTATTTCGTCGATAGCGTCGTAAATAATATTATAATATTTAATCTGTATGTCTTCTTTTTCTGCCAATGCCTTTGCATTTAAGGACGGACGGACCTGGAATGCGCAAATAATTGCATCTGATGCAGATGCTAGTAATACATCAGATTCACTGATTGCGCCAACACCTTTATGAATAACATTTATTTGTATTTCTTCAGTAGATAGTTTTAATAATGAGTCTGCCAATGCTTCCACAGAACCATCCACGTCACCTTTGATAATTAAGTTTAATTCTTTAAAATTGCCTAATGCTAAACGACGTCCAATTTCATCTAAGGTAATGTGCTTCTTTGCACGCATACCTTGTTCGCGAATAATTGTAGCACGCCTGTTAGCTGTTTCTTTTCCTTCGTCTTCATCTTCATATACTCTTATTTTGTCACCAGCTGTTGGTGCACCCAATAAACCCAATACTTGAACTGGCACGGATGGCCCTGCTTTTTCAATTCTTGCACCACGTTCGTTGGTCATAGCTTTCACCTTTCCAAAGTATTGACCTGCAACTATAAAATCTCCAATTTCTAATGTACCCTCTTGAACCATGATAGTAGAAACATAACCACGTCCTTTGTCTAATTGAGCTTCAATCACTGAGCCTATCGCTGGTTTCTCTGGGTTTGCTTTTAAATCTAACATTTGAGATTCTAGAACAATTTTTTCTAATAATTTATCTATGTTTAACCCTTGCTTTGCAGAAATTTCCTGACATTGATATTTTCCACCCCATTCTTCTACCATTATATTCATCTGAGATAATTGGTTTCTGAGGTTGTCTGTGTTGGCTCCTGGTTTATCAATTTTATTTAATGCAAAAATCATTGGAACTTCAGCAGCCTGTGCATGTGAAATTGCTTCTTTCGTTTGTGGCATTATGTTGTCATCTGCGGCAATTACAATTACGGCTATATCTGTCAATTTTGCACCACGTGCACGCATTGCTGTAAACGCTTCGTGACCAGGTGTGTCTAAGAAAGTAATGTGTTCTCCTGTTGCTGTTTCTACTTCGTATGCACCTATATGCTGTGTAATTCCACCCATTTCACCTGCTACAACATTGGCGCTTCTTATATAGTCCAATAACGATGTTTTACCATGATCAACATGGCCCATAATAGTAACTATTGGTGGGCGCTTTACTAAGTCTTCAGGTAAGTCTTCATATTCCTCTTCTTCATCATCTTCATCTGCCAGATTAATAAATTGTACTTCGAATCCAAACTCACTAGCAACTAATTCAATTACTTCAGCATCTAAACGTTGATTAATAGAAACAAAAACGCCCAAGCCCATACAAGAGCTTATAACTTGAGTGGCCGTTACATCCATTAAGCCTGCCAATTCGCTTACCGTTATAAATTCTGTAAGTTGTAAAATATTAGTGTCTTCATTTTCACCTTCTGCACGAGTGGCATGCTCATCTCTTTTTGTTTTTCTGTATTTTGAGCGATCCGATTTTGTTTTCGTTCCCTGCAATTTTGCCATAGTAGAACGAATCTTATCCTGAATGGCTTTTTCAGAAATTCCTTCTTTTGTAGTCGTTTCTGCTGGTTTTGGAGCGCCTCTTCTTGTATCATTTCTGCCACCACCACCAGTGCCTGTATTTATTCTTGCAGGTCTGCTGTCTTTACTTGGTTCAAATTTCTTTATATCAACTTTATTTTGAACAATCCGAGCGCGCTTTTGATTAGCATCCCTTCCTTCTTTTGCTTTTTCACGTTTTGCTTTTTCATCATCACGGAAAATATCTTCTGGTCTTCGTTCTTGTTTAATGGGCAGTTCTATTTTACCTAAAATTTTTGGCCCGGTTAACGTTTCTGCTTTTGCCCTTAGCACCTCTTCAGGAATTATTGTTTCTTCTTCTGTACTTTTAATTTCTGCTTTTTCTGTTGTCTCTACATTCTTTTCTGCTACAACTTCTATCGTTTCGATTGTTGCATTTTTTGATTGTTCAGCTTCTACAACTTCTGCCTTTTTTACTACTTCTGCCTTTTTATTTTTGGGTTTTTCTAAATCTATCTTTCCTAAAATTATTGGACCCTCAACCTCTTTTTGTTCAATTGTATGAACCGTCTCTTCGATGATTTGTGGAACTATTTCAGCACTTAATTCTTTTGAATCTTTTTTAAAGACATCTTTTATAAAAAGTTCTTCTTCTTTGCGTTTTCCAATATTAATTAGCTCCGCTTTTTCTTTTATAACGATGTCGCTTCTAAAGTCACGTAGTAGAACATCATACTGCTCTTCGGTAAGTTTAGTATTTGGCGTATTGGCAACGTCTTTAAAGCCTTTAGCATGCAGGTGCTCTACTATATTGGAAATACCTACATTGAGCTCTTTGGCTGCGCTTGCTAATCTTGTAATTTTCCCTTCGGACATAAATGTTTATTAAGTTATTTGTTATTTGTTGTTTGTTATTTGGAAATAGTGTTTTAAACCATATTTCTATAACATTAACTAATAACTTTTTATTCAAACTCTGTTTTCAAAATTTTAATTACATCGTCTATGGTTTCTTCTTCTAAGTCTGTCCTTCGTACTAGTTCGTCTCTATCTAATTCTAATACAGATTTAGCGGTATCACAACCAATTGCTTTTAATTGGTCAATAATCCATCCTTCAATCTCATCAGAAAATTCATCTAAATCAACATCATCTTCTATTGCTGTATCCGTATCTCTAAAGACGTCAATCTCAAATCCTGTTAATTTACTTGCTAATTTAATATTAAATCCACCTTTTCCAATTGCTAACGAAACCTGATCTGGCTTTAGATAAACAGATGCTCGTTTTTTAACTTCATCCAATGCAATACCTTCAATTTTTGCTGGTGTTAAAGATCGTTGTAATAATAAATTGATGTTTGCGGTATAGTTAATAATGTCAATATTTTCATTTCTCAACTCGCGTACAATGCCATGAATACGAGAACCTTTCATTCCGACGCATGCACCAACAGGATCAATTCTATCATCATAAGATTCTACAGCCACTTTTGCTCTTTCACCGGGTTCTCTTACTATTTTTTTGATAACAATTAAGCCGTCCATAATTTCTGGTACTTCCTGCTCTAGTAGTTTTGCCAAGAATGAGGCGTCAGTACGTGACAAAATAACAAGTGGTGTACTTCCGCGTAATTCTACGTTTTTTATCACCGCACGAATACTGTCTCCTTTTTTATAAAAATCTGTTTTTATTTGTTCTAATTTGGGTAGAATTAATTCATTGCCATCGTCATCCAATAACAAGATTTCTTTCTTCCAAACCTGATATACTTCTGCTGAAATGATATCGCCAACACGGTCTTTATATTTTTTATAAACCTCATCTTTTTCTAAATCCAAGACGCGAGAAATCAACGTTTGTCGCGCAGCTAGAATTGCACGGCGCCCAAATGATTCAATGGTGATTGGCTCGTATAGTTCTTCACCAACTTCCATGTCTGGTTCAATGATTTTTGCGTCCGCAAATTCTACTTCGGCTAATTTGTCTTCTACTTTCCCATCTTCAACAATCATACGGTGGCGCCAAATTTCCAGGTCACCTTTTTCTGTGTTGACGATGATGTCAAAGTTTTGGTCGGAGCCGTATTTTTTACGCAAAAGCGTTTTGAAAACATCTTCCAATACACGCATCATGGTTGGTCGGTCGATGTTTTTAAAGTCTTTAAACTCCGAAAATGATTCTACTAGTTCTACACTGTTCATGACAATTACAATTTAAAATTGAAATGTTTTTTAACTGATTTTATTTCGTCGAAACTAAAAGTATGTTCTTCTATATTTTCGATTTTTTTTATAATTATTGTCTCTTTTATCACAATTTCATTTTCATTTGCCGAAATTAATTCACCGGTAATTTTCAATCCGTTTTTTAAAACAACATCTACTTTTTTGTTGAGTTGCTTTTGAAATTGTGTTGCTACTTTCAACGGCTCATCCATGCCTGGCGAAGAAACATCTAACGACAAATTATCGTTCATCAAACTGTTTTCTTCTAAAAAATGATGAATGTGTTTACTGATTTTTGCACACTCATCAATAGTTATATTTACTTTTCCGTCTGCAAAAACTTCTATTTTGCCATTTGTAAGAACTTTTATATCTACTAAGAATAAGTCGGTTTTCTCAAAATAAGTATTTATTTCTTTCTCTATTACTTCTTTTAATTGTGTCAACTTATCCATAATAAGGTATGAAAAAAGAGGACTTCGAGTCCTCTTTAATGCTTAATTACGGTGCAAATATACGCTATTTATGTGAATTGCAATGTTTTTATGTTTTTTTTAACTCAATAAAAATAAAAGATCGCTGTTTTGGTGCTTTAAAATAGCCAATCTAAGGTCATAAATGTGTAATTTTATATGAAATGAAGTATTTAACCATAGTTCGCCACGCAAAATCTGATTGGTCGACCGATGTAGATGATATTGCACGACCATTAAATGAACGCGGAAAAGATGCAGTTAAATTGGTAGGTAGTTATTTACATCAACAGAACATAAAGCCTGATTTGATTATCAGTTCGCCTGCAACACGTGCCATTGAAACAGCAAAAGTAATTGGTGAATTAGTAAAGTATGATTTAAAAGAAATCAAAGTAGAACCGGTGGTTTATTTCGGTGCATCTTCAGCAATTATTGAACTATTGAAAGAATTGAATAATCAATTCAACGATGTTTTCTTGTTTGGACACGAGCCAATTTTATCTTCATTAATATTTCATTTTACAAAGACGTCGTTAGAAAAATTTCCAACTTGTGGTGTGTTTCGAGTTTCATTTAATATAAAAGATTGGAAAGAAATTAAAACAGGAAGTGCCGAGTTTTTTATTACACCAAAGCAACTTACAGTGTAATATCAGGTTTTTCTACACCTGTTGTTGTGCCACCATTTCCATCTTTTGCTGTTACAATCATTGTTGTTGGTATATTTAATGGTGTTAAAGGTGACGTATATGTATTTGTACTAACATTAGTTGCTATTACCAGTGGTGTGCTGTTTATTGCATCTAAAACTGAAATATCATATGTAATAGCATCGCCATCCGCATCTGTGGATGGATACCAAATATACTCTGTAGATGAACCACCGATATCAATACTAAAATTAGTTGGTGAGGTTGGAGCTGCGTTTTCTTTTGCGCAACTCAGTATTGACACAGAAATTGCAAGGAAGCCTATTAGTTTATTCTTTGTTTTTGTTTTTATAAAGTTATATAGAATATTTGATTTTCACTAAGGAAAAAGCCAATTGTGAATTTTGTGTGAACGATAAATAATTGTCTGAAAATGTAAGTACTTTCAACGTTCTAATTGTTTGAAATTAATTTTTATATAGCAATTATTTATCATCGCTAAACATATCAAATTTCATATTCAAAAATGTCGTTAATACCAATTATAAATCGCGAATTAAGCTGGCTTTCATTTAATGAGCGCGTGCTGCAAGAAGCAGAGAGCAAAGACGTGCCATTGCTGGAACGCTTGAAATTTCTCGGTATTTATTCTAATAACTTAGATGAGTTTTTTCGCGTGCGCATTGCTACCCTAAAACGCATGATGGATTTTGATAAACGTGCAAAACAAGAGCTTGGTTTCTCGCCATCAAAAGTGATGGCTGCAATTCAGGAAAAATTAAAAATGCTGCAAAAAAAATACACGAAAGCTTACGAAAACATCATTAAAGAATTAGAGAAAGAAAATGTTTTTATTTTAAATGAAACACAATTAGATAAAACACAAGGCGAGTTTGTAAAAAATTATTTTCAGGAAAAAGTTCGGTTGGAAATATTTCCAATCATGTTAGATAAAGCAAAAGAATTTCCGACACTTTTAGATTCTTCGATTTATTTAGCCATTCGTTTTTCTAAAAAAACCAACAGAGAAACACACTACGCATTAATTGAAGTGCCAACCGTTTCAGTGTCGCGGTTTTTGGTATTGCCTTCAAAGAATAACAAACAATTTATTTTGTTTTTAGATGATGTAGTTCGCTTCAACTTAAAAGATATTTTTCAGATTTATGATTTTGATAAGATAGAAGCGTACACGATAAAATTTACGCGCGATGCAGAATTAGATGTCGACAATGATGTATCGCTGACGTTTGTGGAATCGATGGAAATGAGCTTAAAAAAACGCAAAAGTGCAGATGCTTTGCGTTTTGTGTATGATGCACAAATGCCAAAAGATTTTCAAAATTATTTAATTAAAAAAATGGAATTGGATAACCGTGTGCAATTGTATGCAGGTGCTCGTTATCATAATTTTAAAGATTTTATAAAATTTCCAACGCTCGGAAAAACGCATCTATTAAATCCTGTTCAACAACATATTCCACATCCTGATTTAGTAAAAACTCGTTCTATTTTAGACAAGATGAAAACAAAAGATATCTTGTTGTATTATCCATATCATTCCTTCGATTATTTTTTAGACTTACTACGTGAAGCTGCGATTGACCCGAATGTTTCGCATATACGCATCACGTTGTATCGCGTAGCATCTAACTCACACGTCATAAAATCGTTGATTACTGCATTGCACAATGGCAAAGATGTTACCGTGTTTATTGAATTACGTGCGCGCTTCGATGAAGAAGCAAATATAGATTGGGCAACCAAGTTGCGCGATGCTGGTGCACGAGTAATTCCTGGTATTTCGGGTTTAAAGGTTCATTCTAAATTGTGTTTAATTACGCGCAGAGAAAAAGGACATAAAATTTATTACGGTGCAATAGGTACCGGAAATCTGCACGAAAAAACAGCGCGCATTTATACAGATGCGATGTTGCTAACGTGCAACCAAACGATAACAAAAGAAGCACGACAAATATTTTCCTTCTTTGATAAAAACTATTCGGTGCCGAAATTCAATCACCTTTTGGTGGCACCGTTTAATTTAAGAAGTAAGCTAACTACCTTAATCAACAGAGAAATTAAAACCGCAAAAACAGGCAAGAAAGCAGAAATATTTTTGAAGCTAAATAATTTAGTAGATGAAGATGTAATTGAAAAATTATACGCAGCAAGCAAAGCAGGCGTGAAAGTTCGTTTGATTGTGCGTGGTATTAATTCTTTGGTGCCACAACTTTCTGGGTTTAGTGAAAACATTGAGGCCATAAGTATTGTAGATAAATTTTTAGAACACACGCGCATTTTTTCTTTTTATAATGAAGGCAAGCCTGAACTATTTATTGGCTCTGCCGATTTAATGACGCGCAATTTAGATCATCGCATAGAAGTGGTGCTGCCAATTGTAGATGAAAAAATAAAAAAGCAATTCTTACAAATAATGGAATTGCAATGGAATGATAATATGAAAGCACGATTGTTTAATGCAACACAATCCAATATTTTAAAAATAAAAGCACCGAAAGAAAAAACGCTACGCAGCCAAGATGCGATTTATGATTTCTGGAAAGATTTTGGTAAGAAGAAGAAGCGCTAATTAGAGTAAATTTGGTAGCTGTTCCATATAAGTCATTATAAACTTATCCAAACCAAAAACCTGAAGCATAAAGATTGTTAGCAGAATGGTAATTAATATTATTGCATTACTATCAAATTCAAACATTGTTTCTTGTTCACTTTTGCCTTTCTCTCTTTTTATTTTCTTTGTGTATTTCATTTCTCTAATAATTTTATTGTAATCTTTGAAATAAGGCGTTCTTTCATATACAAAGTTACACCATTGAAAAACCTATAATTTCGCTTTTTTATAAAAAATTCAAACCCATACTTTTAGAATAAAACCGTAACTTGCCTTCTTAAATCACCACATGAAATTCGCTGCTATAGATATTGGTTCCAACGCTGTTCGATTAATTTTTATTAATGTGTACGAAACACCAACTGGACCTCAGTTTGTTAAAGATGCCATGTATCGTGTAGCATTGCGCCTTGGTGAAGAAGCTTTCCTGAAAGAAAAAATTTCTTCTAAGAAAGAAGAAGAATTGCTTTCTACTATGAAAGCATTTAAACATTTGATTGATGTGCACAAACCAGTGCAAATTATGGCGTGCGCCACCAGTGCGATGCGTGATGCAAAAAACGGAAAAGAAATTGTTGCTAAAATTTATAAAAAAACCGGCATCGATATAAAAATTATTACCGGACAAAAAGAAGCTGAGTTGATTTTATCAAATCACGTAGAAAAATTTCAGTTAGACGTTACTAAAAACTATTTGTACATCGACGTTGGTGGTGGTTCTACAGAATTAATTTTATTATCGAAAGGCAAATTGGTTGATAAGTGGTCGTTCAATATTGGAACGCTGCGCATGATGCTTGGAAAAGTGAAACCAAAACATTGGCAAGAACTCGACGTTTGGGTTGACCATTTCAAAGGAAAATTTCAACCGCTATTTGGCATTGGTTCCGGTGGAAATATTAATACCATTCAAAAACATTTTGTGAAACGCAAAGAACAGGAAGTACATTACAGCGATTTACAAAAAACATTTGATAGTTTAAATTCACTGACATTAGACGAGCGCATTTTAAAGTATGGATTCAGGCCAGATAGAGCAGACGTAATTGTTCCTGCTTCACAAATATTCATGCACATCATGAGCCGACTAAATATTGAAACACTTTATGTTCCTAAGGTAGGATTAGGAGATGGAATGATACATTTGATGTATGATAAAATATCGAAAGGTAAAAGAATAAAAAAGTAAAGCTGTTTTCTTTATTTTTATTCATAAGCGACTTCTCTTTAGTATTATAAAAAATAGTTTTCAAGCATTATATTTGAAGATATAACGTAATTTGGAAAACATTAAATGAAAACATTAAATTATCTTTTACAAAAACTTGATAATAGATTTCTAACGCTGTCTTTTATCCTGTTATTCGCTTTTATTCTTAGAATTTATAATATTAATTTCGAAGGACTTTGGACAGATGAAATGATTTGTTTATATACTTCCAACCCTGGTTTCTCGTTACGAAGAATGTATGACGTGTTACATTTTTGGGATCAAACACCACCGCTATATCCTTTGCTGTTGTGGTTGTGGTTCAAAATAGCAGGTTATACAGAGTTTCAGGCTCGATTTTTTTCAGTAATAGGTGGTACATTAAGTTTGTTTGTTATTTATCAACTTATAAAGGAGCTTTATAACAGAAAAAGTGCGTTAATAATTACCTTTCTGCTAGCAATTACGCCATATCATATTTATTTTTCCAGAGAAGCGCGTTCTTATATTTGGGCATTTTTGTCTTTGTCTCTAGTTTTATATTTATTTGTAAAGCAGTTAAAAAACTACGATAAAAAGCATACTCGTCTTTTTTTTATTTTAGCTGGTGGTCTTTTTTTACATATAAGCTATTTTAGTTTCTTTATTCATGCAGGTCTTGTGTGTATTATTTTATATACATACTTTATAAAAAAGACAAGTATAAACCTAAAGAACTGGATTATTGACTATCTCTTGGTCGGTATCCTTTTTTTACCATGGCTTCTTCAATTTATACGAATTCTAAATTTTCATAATGAAATAAATGGAAGTCCATCATTTTTATATGTCTTGAATGTTTTAAGTGTATTTTCATCTTCGAATACAGGTGGATATGCTCTAATGTTTGCTTATGCTTTTTTAATATTGAGTTTTGTGTATTCAGTTTATTATCAAAAAGACCGTCTGAAAAAATCAAATTACTTAATACTATTTAGTCTGCTATTTATATTCGTGTATGTTCTAATGTATGTCAAATCTGTGAGAGGTCGCAATTTGTTTAATGGTTTTATGTATAGCTATGTAATGGTCTTGTTTCCTGTTTTTTTAATTATTCTTGGTGGAATTATTAATCAAATAAATACAAAAATTGTTGCTGTTTTTTTAATTGTCTTTTTAGCGGCTAATGGTTTGAATTATCAGGATTGGTATAAATTAGGATACCATAAAAAGTATTCTGAACCTTACAGAGCAATGTCCACTTTTATTTCAACATCTTCATATTCAAATGCACCTATATTGTGTTCTGGAAGTCATGTCTGTGAGTTTTACTTTTACAAATTCAAAAAAGATGCACTGCTAGTAAATTATAGTGATTTAGAGATAAAGATAAATCCGGCGCAAACAGGGTATTTGTGGATTATTGATTCTTTTGATTTTTCTTCTGAGAAGATGCTTAAAAAAGTTGCGGATAAATTTTCTGTCAACGTAAAAGAAATTAAACACTTTAAGGGTGATACGGGAAATATAATATTTAGAGCATTATTATTAGAAATTACAAACTCGGATAAACCAATTTAAAGAACCTTGTCGTTTTCTCTACTAATTATTCTACAAACATATTGTTTTGTGTTATTGCATTTAGATTTCCTTCATATAGTTTAAATTGAAATAATTGTGCGCCAAAATCTTTTCCTTTTGGATAAAAACTAAATTGGAAATCTAAATAAGGAAAACCCAAATCTACACTTCTGAAACGCAATCCAGTACCAATTCCATATTGATATTTACTTTGTGTTATTAGCCTTTTTCCATTCTCACTTAGCCAGCCCATGTCACAAAAAAGATAAACCATTCCTTTGCTTATTGCCACTATTTTATCTAGAAATAAATCACATTCAATACTTAATGTTATGCTTTTAGAGCCCTTCAGTGTTGGTGAATAAAATCCTCTAATTCCATTTAAATCATTGATATTAAAATAGCGCTCTTCAGGAATAAAAAAACCCAGATTATTGCTGCCTTTTATAATCTGTCGAAAATACATGTGTTTTGCAAACGCTACCTTTTTAGACACATAGTCTAAATTAAAACGCGCCTGCATTTGTTCTCCTTTTTTGTTTCGTATAAAACCATTATAGTTTGCCTGTGCATATAAGTAACCAAACTTTTTTAAAAAAATTCCGTGATTAATCGTAAAATCTAAACTTGCGCGTCGTGCATAAATTTCATCAATTTGAAAACCAGACCAAATAGAAACAGAAGTGCCTCGTGGAAAATATTCTGCTATATCAATATAAAATGCATTTTTTTCTAAATAAAAATCCCAACGCGCCAAACCAAATCCGAAACGATAGTTTTGCTGTTCAATAAATAATTCATTATAATTTCTATCAATTATAAATGGTCGGGTTTTGAAATCTGTATAATTTATTTTTGTTGCAATAATAAATTTCAACTTATCATCTTTGCACGGCATTAATTTATTTACTGCAATAGCACCAGCCAGCCATAAAGAATAATGATTTGATTTTGCTTTTACAAAACTAGCTGGGTCTCTAAGGTTGCCATTTAGGCTGAGTGTTCTATTGTTGTAGGCATATAAAGCATTAAAAGCAAATGACGTTCTTAAATTAAAGAAATTTCTGTTGACAGAAACTAGTACATTTTTATTTAATTTTTCAATTGCAAAACTTGTTGTAAGGTTTATTTGTGACGCCTGAATATTTTCATATCTATATCTCCCACCAACTGCCCAAAGGTTGTATTTATTAAAATTGATGCCACCAAACAAACTCAATGTGTTTGGAAGTCCAAAAAAATTAAATGTAGATGCCGTAAAGGCTACGCGCTCTGCTGCATAACCCAAAGATACAGACCATGATAATCTGTCTTGCAGAAAAACCATTACCTCTACTTTGTCTGTGTTTGAACTATCCTCAAGAATAAGTATTTTGACATCTTTAAATTTATTTCGACCCCATAATAATTTTTCTGTGTCTGCAAATAACATCGGATTTACCTCATCACCTTCTTTAAAGAAAACATCACCTTTAATAAACCATTCTTTACCATTAAAATGAATAGCATTGCCAAACTTTTGACCTTTGGAAATTTTTGTCGGACAACTATCTTCTGTACAACCAAATGGTTTAAAAACAATAATGTCGACACAGGAAATATATTTTCCTTTATATTTTTCATATTTTTCTACACCAGAAAAATCTTTGCCATAACCTCGGTCATTATAATTGAAATAAGATAAAAATTTAAATACTTTCTTTGTTTTTTCCACTCGTGTTTCTTTTTTGTTTTGTTTGATAGAATCCAGAAATGAAATAGTGCTATCCTTGATAGGGTGCATTGACAACGCTGTTTCTTTAATACGTTTAGAGATAGTGTCTTGCGAGAAAGAGCTTGCTTGTTTAAACTGAAAAAACAAAAAAAGCAACGCGTAATATACCGTTGCTTTATTTCTTTTGAAAAATATGCTTATTCGCATTTTTAAAAATACAAAATTTATTTCTTCATTTTTAACTGAATAGCTTTTATTATCATTGGTAAAATAGAGATAAATACAATTCCTAAAATAAATTTCTCCAGGTTCTTTTCTACAAAAGGTATATTTCCTAAAAAATAACCAATAATAGTAACAGAAGAAACCCAAAGTATTCCACCAAAGATATCATAAGGTAAAAATGTTTTGTAATTCATCCTTCCGACACCAGATACAAAAGGTGTAACGGTTCGTACGATTGGCATAAAACGTGCAATAATAATTGTTTTAGTGCCATGTTTTTCAAAGTAATTATGTACTTCATTTATCCATTGCGGATTAACCAATGGTTTTCCTTTAAATTGCCATTTTAAAACGGTTTCGCTGAAATATTTTCCAACAAAATAATTCAAGTTGTCTCCAAGCACGGCTGCTATTATTAATAGTGGTATTAATATATAAATATTCAGTCCTGAATCTTGTGCACACAATAAGCCTGCAGTAAACAACAAAGAATCGCCAGGTAAAAATGGCATAATGACTAATCCTGTTTCGACAAATATGATGAGAAATAGTATTGCATATATATATGGTCCATATTGCTGGAAAAGGTGTAATAAAACATCTTTGGTGTGTGTAAGTAGTTCTAATAAAAAGCTTATAAAATCCATAAAAGTATTTATTATATATGCGTTGCAAGATACGAGTTTTAATTAATTTAGAATTGAAGTTTTATAGGAAACTCCATTTATTTTTATGTAAATAATTGTTCTATTAATTATTTCCAATTCGTATATATGTTTTGTATGAAAAGCTAAGATGGAACTACGTTGTTCTTATTGCTTTATCTTTCTGGCTGTACTTTTTGTGTTCAAAAAATAAGCGTCGTTATTCTTTTAATATTCGATATGTTTTAGCACCGACTTTTATAAAATACATTCCTGTCTGATAGGAAGTTAAGTCCACCCGCATTTCATTTTCTTGCATCATTGATGAGTACATGCTT
This sequence comes from Sphingobacteriales bacterium, assembly GCA_031414515.1. Lineage (GTDB taxonomy): Bacteria > Bacteroidota > Bacteroidia > Chitinophagales > JADIYW01 > JADJSS01. The sequence goes on from JANNVS010000213.1 coordinate 22,573, forward strand.
TCGCCTGAAATATTAAATACATCTAAAGTCACTCCATTTTCTTTTGTAATATTATTTTCTGATTTTATCCAAATTTCATTTCTAACCGGGTTTGGATAGACGGCGTAAGCCTCTTTACTTTCTTCTTTTGTTGTAGCCAAGTTTATTGATATCGTTGAAGAAAGTTCTGATTTTCCATCATAATCTACTTGTTGTAATCGGTAATAATTATCACCAACCATTGGTTGAGCATCTGTAAATTTATATTTTATTAATTGGTGACTATTTCCAATACCTTTTACCTTTCCGATATTTTCCCATGAATTAGTATTTGGTTTTCTTCTTTGAACATCAAAATAATCATTGTTATATTCTGATGCGGTTGACCAAGAAAGTAGAGTGGTTTTATTTTCTTGTAATTCACCTTTAAAAGAGACTAGTTCTACTGGTAGCGAAGAAGCATTAATTGGAAACGGATAATCTTCTACCTCGCCAGTTCCTGCATAACCAAATATTGCAAATGCTTCGGCGTCAGATGTGGCAATTCTAAAACGAATAAAACTTCCACCAATAGAACCACCTGTTAAAGCTGACCAATTGACTGTAATTGGTGATGCCGCAGTCGTTCCGTCTGGAACAGCTGCTGCATCTGAGGTTTCTCCTGCATCTGCAAAATCACCATCTCTGTTAAAATCTATAAATCCATAAAGTGTTGCTGCAGCACCAGAAGAATTCGTTGTTCGAACATTTACAGAATAAGAGGCGTCTGCTACCGTAATTGCTGGAAAAGTAGTTACGGCTTCTTCGTCATCTGCAGAGCCAGTATTGTATAAATCGTCTGCGTCTGCTGTAGCATTAGTTGTATCTCCAACTTGATAATCTACAGCAGCACCGAGCATTAAATTAGGTGTTGTTCTATATAAATGAAAAGGTACACCATAACCAACTGGTGCGTCTCCAAAATCATAAGGATATTTAAAAGATTCTGCTGCATCTAAAATTAAGCTTCCTGTTGTACCAGTATAGGTTGTTACTGCTCCAAATGTTCCATTTGAAATATTATAGGACTGTCTGCCTCCATTTAACATGTGCCATACTGCACCTGTATAATCTAATGATAGTTGTGCTCTTGCTGTATCTGAATATCCTCTTATTGAATCCATAATATTCAAATCGAAATGTAACATACTCGTGCGGTTCGAAACGCTTCTTGCATTATTAAAATTATAAAGTATCCCATCGTTTATTACAAAGTCAGACCAATCATAAAACATTGGCGTGCCTCCATTTGCACCCCATTTTGAGAAAAATCTATGCGCTCCGGTGGCGTTGCCTGTTGTTGGGTCTATCGTAATTTTATATATCGTGGCTGCTTCACTAACTGCATTTTGTGCATCTACTCCTAAAAATAATGCGCCGTCATAAAAGGAGGCCGCGCCGCTACCTAATCCATTAAGATTTAATAGCACACCAAGTGTTCTTACAT
>JANNVS010000214.1:0-10905 GCA_031414515.1 Sphingobacteriales bacterium
ACTAAAATTGCTCAGCCTTTGTTGGTTTCCAACCAACAAACCACCTAGCATCAAAAGAGTTAGGTTTATAATGGTTATAGCAAAATTGCCTTAAAACATCATAAATGCTTTTTGGTTACTTTTTGGCATCAAAAAGTGACAAGAAAAATCGTACATTGTACATCGTAAATTGTAAATCAAAATGTGTGGAATTGCAGGTGCATATTCGTTTAAAAATAAAATTGTAGAACAACAATGGTTGCAAAATGCAGCCACTTCTTTAAATAAACGCGGTCCAGACAATCAGAATTTTGTAACGATTGGAAAGACATCTTTAGTGCATGCACGCTTATCTATCATCGATACTTTTGAAAGCGCCAACCAGCCAATTTATGATGCAACAGAACGGTATTCGATTATTTTCAACGGCGAAATTTTCAATTATCAAACCATCAGAAATGAATTATTACAGAAAGGTGTGCAATTCAAAACACAATCAGATACAGAAGTTTTGCTATGTGCATACATTCATTTCGGCGAAAGTTTTTTGCATAAACTAAATGGTTTTTTTGCTTTTGCTATTCACGATAAACAAGAAGATTCTTTGTTTATTGCTTGCGATAGATTCGGCATCAAACCTTTATATTATAATGCTGATGAAGACTATTTTTTCTTTGGATCTGAATTAAAATCCATTTTACAATTTCCTGTAAAAAAAGAAATAAACTGGAGTTCGGTAGCTTTGTATTTTCAACTCAATTACATTCCTGGCAAGAACTCTATATTCAAAAATATTCAGAGACTTGAACCTGGTAGTTTTATAAACATTAAACATTCAACATTAAACATTCAAAAGTGGTATACGATACCATATAATGCATTAGAAGCCGAGCAAAATCAACTATCGTACGACGAACAAAAGAAGAAATTGGTAGAGTTGATGGATGATTCTGTGCGTTTGCGTTTAATTGCCGATGTGCCGTTAGGTGCATTTTTAAGCGGTGGAATCGATTCATCTGTTATTACAGCAATGGCATCGCGCCACACAAAAAACCTCAATACATTTTCTATAGGTTTTGAAGGAAATGATTTTTTTGATGAAACACCGTATGCCAATTTAGTTGCTAAACATTTTAATACCAATCATACTGTTTTCAAGTTAAAGAACGAAGATTTATTTGAAAGCTTACACGAATTATTAGAGTACACAGATGAACCGTTTGCTGATTCATCAGCATTGCTTGTAAATATTTTATCAAAGTTTACAAGTAAGCACGTGACGGTAGCATTATCAGGTGATGCAGGCGATGAATTGTTTGCAGGTTACAATAAACATTACGGCGAATGGCAAACACGAAGTAATAGCTGGCAGGCAAATGTTATACATTTATTACAACCAGTTTGGGAAAAATTGCCAAAGTCAAGAAGCGGAAAAATTGGCAATAAAATCCGTCAGTTAGAACGCTTTGCTATTGGTATGGATTTATCACCATCGGAACGCTGGTGGCGTTGGTGCTGCATTAATGATTTATCTTTTTCAGAAAAATTACTGAATGATAAAGTAGATGCAGCAATGCCGGAAATTATTGAAACTCGTCAGCAGTTTTCTTCTTTAGTAAATTTTGACGGCACACTAAATGATGATTTATTAGCAGATGTAAATATGGTGTTGCCATACGATATGTTGGTAAAAGTCGACAGAATGAGTATGCGAAATTCACTCGAAGTTCGTGTGCCATTTCTGGATTACAGAATTGTAGAGTTTGCTTTTTCGTTGCCAGTTTCGAGTAAAATAAATGCTACTATTAAAAAGAAGATTGTGCAAGATGCATTTAGAGAAATTTTGCCAAAAGAATTATACAATCGACCTAAAAAAGGATTTGAAGTGCCTTTGCTGCAATGGTTCAGAACCGACTTAAAAGATAAAATTCTGAATGATTGGTTGAACGACGAATACATTAAACAACAAGGAATTTTTAATTTGGAAATGATACAACAATTAAAATTACAATTGTTCTCCAATAACCCAGGTGATGTGCATGCACAAATTTGGGCGCTGATTGTGTTTCAAAATTTTTGGAGAAAGTACATGGATTAATCTACTTTTGAAATAATAACTTTGCGCTCTTTGCGTCTTCGCGTGAAATAAAAATTATCTTTGTTGAAACATGACAAAACCACTCAACATAGGCATTGTAGCGAACACAGCTTTCAATATTTATAATTTCCGACTCGGATTAATCAATGCATTAAAACAAGAAGGCCATCATGTTGTAGCCATTGCACCAAAAGATGAATATGTTGAGTTTCTGAAAGAAAATAACATAGAATTTATTGAAGTTAAAAATCTTGCACGCAAAGGTACCAATCCGGTGAATGATTTGAAGTTATTATATGAACTTAGAAATATTTATAAGTATAGAAAATTAGATATTGTATTGCAGTACACCATCAAACCCAATATATATGGAACATTGGCGGCAAGACTAACAAATACAAAAGCAATTTGTACGGTTACTGGACTAGGATATACATTTTTGAATAAAAGTTTGGCTAGCAGAGTGGCTCATAATTTATATAGATTTGCTTTCTCATTTGCAAATAAAGTATTGTTCCAAAATGAAGATGACTTACAAATTTTTGTAGACAAAAGATTAGTAGATGAAAAGAAAACACAAATCGTTCTAGGTTCTGGTATTGATATAAACAAGTTTCATCCTGAATATTGTACGACAAGCAAAAAAGATACCAATATTCGTTTCTTGATGATTGGCAGATTATTGAAAGATAAAGGTGTTTATGAATATATTGAAGCAGCTAAACAAATTCTGAATGAAAATAAAAACATTGAATTTCATTTATTAGGCAATATAGATAATGACAATCCGTCTACCATAAAAAAAGAGGAATTAAATGCATGGATTCATGATGAAATTATACACTATCACGGACACATAAAAGACATTCGACCCTATATCTGTAATTCTGATTGTGTGGTACTGCCGTCATATAGAGAAGGCATACCACGTGTAATTTTGGAAGGAATGGCCATGGGAAAACCATGTATCACATCCGATGCACCAGGTTGTAAAAATGTTGTCGTAGAGAATGAAAGTGGATTTTTATGTAAATCCGCAGATGTAGAATCCTTGAAAGAATGCTTAAAGGTTTTTATTGCTCTGGATGAATCATATAAGAGTCATATTGGTAAAAATGCTAGAAATCGAGCTGTAAATGTATTTTCAAATGAATCTATAAATGAGGTTTATATCAAGTTACTCGCAAAAATTTAACGTATTTTAAATAATTGTTATTAACTTTGTGACACATAAGTATGCACAGCAATTATATAAAACTGGCTTCAGCTCTATTGACTTCTTTTGTTCTTACGTACATGTTTATACCTTCAATTATTAAGGTAGCCAATATAAAACATTTGTTTGATTCACCGGGCGAAAGAAAATCACACTATGGTGTTACACCAACATTAGGTGGTATTGGTATATTTGGTGGTTTTATGATAGCGTTTTGCTTGTTTGCCTCGTTTGATTTAAAAACGAGAGAAATGAAGTTTATTTTAGCAGCCTTATGCTTTACTTTCATGTTAGGCGCAAAAGATGATATAGTAGAATTGGTGGCATCTAAAAAATTTATAGGACAAATTTTTGCATCATGTATTATAGTAATATTAGGTGAGATACGCATCACGAGCCTATATGGTTTATTTGGAATTTCATATATTAATGAAATCTTCAGTATTATTCTTTCTATTCTTACAATCATATTTATTATTAATGCATTTAACATCATCGATGGTATAGATTTACTAGCCGGAAGCATCTGTATTTTAATGTCTATTACATTTGGAGCTTGGTTTTATTATTATGGATTTTTTGATTATGCAATTCTTGCAGTTGCCATGAGCGGCGCAGTATTTGCTTTCTTAAAATATAATTACACACCAGCCAAAATATTTATGGGCGATTCAGGAAGTTTGTCAATAGGCTTATTGTCAGCCATTTTGGCCATTCAATTTATTGAAAAAAATGAAATAGTACTGCAAAATGGCAAAAGCGAAGGAGTACATATTGTTGCTGCGCCAGCAATGGCAATTGCAATTTTAATAGTTCCATTGTATGATACCTTAAGAGCGTTTACGTTGAGAGTAATCAATAAAAAATCACCTTTCATGGCAGATAGAAATCATATTCACCATAGGCTTATAGATTTGGGTTTTTCACATGTGCAATCCACATATATTTTGATTACGATTAATTTATTATTTATTGGAATAGTTTATTTCTTACAAAGTTGGGGTAATATGTATCTTATGTTGCTTGAATTAGGATTAGCAATTTTCTTAACAACGATTCTTTTTTCATTTAAACAAAAAAAAAAGAATAAAAATAGTAACGAAAAACAACAACACTTTTCCTTAGCAACGGATGCTAGGTAAATGCCAAATCTTATTATTCTAGTTTTATATTTTGATTCTTGATAATTGCACACAATTCACTTACCATCATTGCGGTAGCACCCCATAAAACCTTGCCATCTAAATCATAATAAGGTGCCATTAATGTAAAACCAAGAGCATTTTTTATTGGTTTTTCTTTAATTATATTAGCTTCAAAGAACCTATAAAGCGGAATTTCTATTGTAGCAGCAACTTCTTTTTGTTCTAAAACTAAAGACGGTATTTCATTTAATATTCCGACAAATGGGAATACTATAAAATTACTTGCAAGAACATAAATTTCTGATAATGCGCCAACAACTTTAATTTGTTTCCCATCTACACCAATTTCTTCATGTGTTTCTCTTAATGCAGCATCTAGATTTGAAGCATCTGTCTTTTCAATTTTACCACCAGGAAACGCAATCTGACCACTGTGTACACCATCATATAATGGTCGCTCGATAAATAAAATATGCGGAATATTTTCTACAGGATAAATTAAAGACATCACAGCACCTTGTTTAGGCTTTAGCAATTGCGGCACATCTAAATTTTTATTAATTTTTAAATAAGGCTTTAATAATTCATGAGCAGATTTCCCTGGAAGTGGATTCTTAAAAGCTTGCTGTAACTCTTGATGAAATCTGTCAAACATAAATCAAAAATAGGGTATTAAAGTTCGATTTTCAATATTGAATATTATTACTAAGAGTAAATAAAAAATATATGTTAAATATGTGAACATAATAATTTAAAATTCACAAAAAAACCATAAATTTGTTAATATCAGTTCGTAGTGTCTTTTTTTAAGATTTTTCTTTTTTAAGAATTATAATATAACTGGCATCATTTCAACAGCAAAAATTAATGTCAATGAGAATTTTTTTTACTTTAATAATGGCTTCTGTCATTATATTTGGTTGTACCAAGACCACTAGCGATACTAATAATGAAGAAAAAATCATTACTAAAATTGCGTTTGGCTCTTGCTCAGCACAATACTTGAGCGAAATGAGAATATACGAACGAATAACAGAATTAAATCCTGATTTATACATAGCAGGAGGCGATAATATCTATGGTGATTTTTTTGCTTTAGCACCAGGCACTAAAGAATATATAGAAGGTGCATACAGGCAATTAGGTGGTAAAGGTTATTTTGCAAATTTCAGAGCAAAAATGCCTCAAATATTACCAATTTGGGACGACCATGATACTGGAGAAAATGATGGAACCGTAAATAATCCAGTAAAAGCTATAGCTAAACAAGCATTTTTTGATTTTTGGAAAATACCAGCCGACGCACCACGTGCCAACAGACCTGATGGTGGTATTTATGACGTACAATACTATGGTGATGATGTGCATAAAGTTCAAATTATTTTATTGGATTTGCGTTGGAATCACTCACCATATAAAACTTCGGGTGCTGGCGCTGCATTAGAAGGATATGACACTATTATGGATCCAAATGCAACTATATTAGGTGCCACACAATGGAATTGGTTAGAAGCAGAATTAAGAAAACCGGCAAAAGTTAGAGTTATCATGTCATCATTGCAATTTAATTCTAATTATGGTGGTGGTGAAAATTGGGCAATTTTACCATTGGAAAAACAAAAAATGATTGACCTTATAAAAACCACACAAGCAAATGGTATTTTCTTTTTGAGTGGTGATGTGCATTTTGCAGAGTTGACCAAAACACAACCAGCAGGTATGTATCCTATTTATGATGTAACAGCAAGTGGCATCACGCATCACGAAGATAAAGTAAGTCCATTAAATGATAACATAAGAGTTGGAAACGGCTGGCAATATGTAAATTTCGGAATTATTGATATTGACTGGAATGCAAAACCTGTTTCTATTAAATTACAGGTTTTTGGAAACACGCAAGGTTCTGGTGTCGATGGCACACTTACATCAGCTGATGCAAAGATTTCACACACTGTAACCTTAGACGAATTAAAATTCTAATTAATTAATTAATACAATCATACAAAAGAGGCGCGTTTTGTGCCTCTTTTTTTTATTTTTGAGGCATGGATATTTTTGAACAAACGGAAACACTCTTAAAAGAAGCGAATGAAACCATTATTTCTAATGCTGAAGAACTGGAAAAATTCCGTATTCGATTTTTAGGATCGAAGAATGTGCTGAAAGATGTTTTTGCAGAAATAAAATCTGTTCCGAATGAACGCAAGAAAGAATTTGGTCAATTAGTAAACAGTGTAAAACAAGCAGCCGAAGAAAAATTTGTTGCGCATCAGGAAAAATTACAAAGTAATACTTCAGGAAATAATGAATCTATTGATTTAACCTTACCTGGTGATGTTACAACAATTGGAGCTCGCCACCCAATTCAAATAGTAAAAAATCAGATTGTAGATATCTTTAAACGATTGGGTTTTGCGGTGCAAGAAGACAGAGAAATTGAAGACGACTGGCACAATTTTACTGCATTAAATATGCCTGAAGATCATCCTGCGCGCGATATGCAAGACACGTTTTTCATCAACGTAAATCCTGATATTGTGTTGCGTACGCATACTTCATCGGTGCAAGTGCGAACGATGGAAAATCAAAAACCACCTATTCGTATTCTATCGCCTGGAAGAGTTTATAGAAACGAAACTATTTCTGCGCGCTCACATTGTTTTTTTCATCAGGTAGAAGGTTTGTATATTGATGAAGATGTTTCTTTTGCAGATTTATTGCAAACGCTGGATTTCTTTGTGAAAGAATTATTCGGACAAGATATAAAAATAAAAGTTCGACCATCTTATTTTCCGTTTACAGAACCAAGTGCAGAAGTAGATGTAACTTGTTTTATTTGTGGAGGCAAAGGCTGCAACGTTTGTAAATACTCAGGTTGGGTTGAGATTTTAGGTTGCGGTATGGTAGATCCAAAAGTAATGGAAAACTGCAATATTGATTCTAAAAAATACTCAGGATTTGCCTTTGGAATGGGTGTTGAACGTATCACGATGTTGAAATACCAAATAAAAGATATACGCTTATTATCAGAAAATGACACAAGATTTTTAGAGCAATTTAAAGCTGCGCGATAAAATTACAGACTAAAACTTTCACCGCAACTGCAAGTACGCGATGCATTCGGATTATTGAAGTAAAATCCTTTGCCATCTAAACCTTCAGAAAAATCTAATTCTGTTCCTAATAAATATAAAATGCTTTTTGGATCTACTACTAATTTGATGCCTTTGTCTTCAAAAACTTCATCAGTTTTTTGCGCTTGGTCATCAAATTTCATATTGTATGATAAACCACTGCAACCACCACTTGTTACGGAAACACGTACAAAATGATTTGGTGAAAGTTTATCTTCTTTCCACATGTTTAATACACGTTCTTTTGCTTTATCTGAGATGAATATCATAACTATGAAACAGTAAAATTAGTCAATAAGTTCAATATATTTTATAAATAGGTTCTCCTTAACCAATCCACTCAAACTTAGTATAAGGTACCAGTGCTTTTGGAATTTTGATGCCATTTTCTGTTTGGTGATTTTCCAGCAAGCTCGCCACAATTCTTGGTAGTGCTAATGCGCTGCCGTTTAATGTGTGTGCCAATGCTTTCTTGTTTTCAGCATCTTTAGTGCGCAATTTCAAACGGTTTGCCTGAAACGTTTCAAAGTTAGAAACAGAACTCACTTCTAGCCAGCGCTCTTGTGCAGCAGAATATACTTCAAAATCATACGTTAAAGCAGAAGTAAAAGACATATCACCACCACACAAACGCAAAATTCGATAAGGCAATTCCAATGCTTGCAACAAACTTTCTACGTGTTTCAGCATTTCTTCTAGAGCAGCATAAGAGTTTTCCGGCTTTTCGATGCGCACAATTTCTACTTTGTCAAACTGATGCAAACGATTCAATCCACGCACATCTTTTCCATAACTACCTGCTTCACGACGGAAACATGGTGTGTAACCTGCATTTTTTATTGGCAAATTTCTTTCATCAATAATCTCATCGCGATATAAATTTGTAATTGGAACTTCTGCCGTTGGAATCAAATATAAATTATCCGTTGCATCATGATACATCTGTCCATCTTTATCTGGTAAATTACCTGTTGCAAAAGCAGAATCTTCATTTACCATATGTGGTACTTGCACTTCTTCATAACCAGCTTCAATCGCTTTGTCTAAAAAGAAAGCAATTAACGCACGTTGCAATGCAGCACCTTTTCCTTTATATACAGGAAAGCCAGCACCAGCAATTTTATTTCCTAATTCAAAATCTATCAAATCGTATTTCTTTGCCAAATCCCAATGTGGAACTGCTGTTGAATGCAATTTCGGAAATTCAGTAACAGAAAACATAATTTCATTTTCTTCCGGTGTTTTTCCTTTTGGAACAAGTGCATTCGGAAAATTTGGAAGCGTAACTAATTTATCAAAAATTTCAGATTCGAGATTTGAGATTTGAGATTCTAAATTATCAGCTTCTTCTTTTATAGAAGTTATTTTATTTTTTAAAATTTCAACTTCTTCATTTTTCTTTTCTTTCATCAAACCGCCAATTTCTTTCGATAAAGAATTGCGTTGTGCTAAAAAATCATCTAAGTTGGATTTTATTAATTTTCGATTATCATCTAAAGCAATAATTTCATCCACAAAATGTAAATCTTTGAAATTTTTGTGCGCTAAACGTTCTTTTGCAAAAGCAGTATCTTTTCGTAATTGTTCTAAAGTGAGCATTCTTTTAATTTGTATAACAAAGATATGTTTTAGCAAACAGCGAATACTGAATAACGACTATAATTCATCATATTTCAAAAAAAAGTAACATAAAAGGAGTTTTTTTGATAAAAATTGCATAAATTTGTATATCAATCAATACAACCTCGCGTTTTATTGACCAATCACAAACGAATTTCAGAATCCACTTTTCAATGTTTTCCATTTCCCAACTTAATTAGTTCGACGTATGTATGATATTTCACAATTAACAGAAATGTTATTACCTGAACTAAAAGAAATAGCCGAAATAGTACTGATTCCAAAATCCAAAATAGCAAAAACCAATAAGCCTGAATTAATAGAACTTATCATCAAAAAACAAGACATGCAAGAAAAAAACGAAGACGAAGTAGTGAAGAATATTGATGCTACTGATGAAAATCAACAAAAAGATAAAAAAGAACGTGTACGTATTCCTCGAAAAATAGCGGAAAAGGTAATTCCTACTAAAAAAGCAAAAGAAAATCCATTTTCAGATAGAAATGCAATGAATGCTGAGTTTGAGAAAGAAGATATAAGTAGCAAAACAGATGCAGTAAAACCATCTTATCAGCAATATAAATCAGAACAAAAAGAAGAGTCCGATCAGATCAATGCTAATCAAACAGATCATATACAATCTGATAATGTTCAATCTGATAATCAACAATCAGACAATAATAATCAATCTGATGAAGCAGATAATTTTCCTGTTCAACAAGAAAGAAAAGTAGATTTTAATATTGATTTGGATGGTGTAATCTCTGGCGAAGGAGTTTTGGAAATTATACCAGAAGGCTATGGTTTCCTGCGTTCCTCAGACTATAACTATTTATCATCACCAGATGATGTATATGTTTCGCCATCTCAAATAAAATTAATTGGCTTAAAAACAGGTGATACTATTGTTGGTAATATTCGACCACCAAAAGAAGGTGAAAAATACTTTGCGTTGTTGCGCGTAGAATCTATCAACGGAAAAACACCACAGGAAATCAGAGATAGAATTCCATTTGACTATCTGACTCCATTATTTCCACAAGAAAAATTGGATTTATTTAACGAAGCAAATAATTATTCAACAAGAATTGTAGACTTATTTACTCCAATTGGAAAAGGACAGCGTGGTATGATTGTAGCGCAACCCAAAACTGGTAAAACCATGTTGCTGAAAGATATTGCAAATTCTATCGCAAAAAACCATCCTGAAGTTTATTTAATAATTTTACTAATAGACGAAAGACCTGAAGAAGTGACTGATATGCAACGCAGTGTAAATGCAGAAGTGGTAGCGTCAACTTTTGATGAACCAGCAGACAGACACGTGAAAGTAGCAAGTATCGTTTTGCAAAAAGCAAAACGTTTGGTAGAATGCGGTCATGATGTGGTGATTTTATTAGATTCGATTACGCGTTTGGCACGTGCGTACAATACAGTCGCGCCATCATCAGGAAAAGTGTTGTCTGGTGGTGTGGAGGCAAATGCATTACATAAGCCAAAACAATTTTTTGGCGCAGCAAGAAATATAGAAAATGGTGGTTCTTTAACGATTATTGCTACAGCATTAACAGAAACTGGCTCCAAAATGGATGAAGTTATCTTTGAGGAATTTAAAGGAACTGGAAATATGGAATTACAATTGGAAAGAAAATTATCGAATCGCCGTATTTTCCCTGCAATTGATGTGGTTTCGTCGTCTACACGTAGAGATGA
>JANNVS010000215.1:0-4309 GCA_031414515.1 Sphingobacteriales bacterium
CAGGTAAATCATTAGATCGTATCAAATTTATAAATAACTCAATTGGTGTTATTATAGCCAAAGATGCTACAAACTCTTATCTAATAAAAACAACGGATGGCGGCACTAATTGGACAACAAGTACGATAAATGGGATTTCAAGTAATGTTAGAGATATTTATATTTTAGATACTTTGACCTATTTTATAACAGCAGGAAAAACTATTTGGAAATCTATTGATGGCGGAAATAATTGGAATTTAATCTATACGTTGCCGCAAAATAACGCTCACACATTAGACAAAATACAATTTTTGACAAATAACCTTGGGTTTTTAATTGCTTATAAGAATAATCCTTTAGAAGCTGGTGTACAATCGGTTTTTAGAACTTATGATGCTGGTCTTACTTGGACAAATATTTCAACATCACTGAGCGGACGTCCTGAATCATTACATTTTATGGATGCATTCTCAGGTGTTGTATTATATTCAGATGGTACAATTTATAAAACAATTAATGGTGGACTAAGTTGGCAAAGTGTCAGAACTGGAAATGGTACCGGTAATCCTTATTTCTATGAGATGCACTTTATAAATCCGTTAGTAGGTTATGTAGTTAGTCAGAAAGAAATTATTGTAACATCTAATGGCGGACAAACATGGACGTCAAATCATACACTTTCTGCATCTTATTCTTTGCAAAATATTTATGTAAATAATAATGGTATAGGTATTGCTACGGGATTGCCATTTGGTCCATATGCATATACTGCAAACTTTGGAGGCATCTCTACAAATACAACAATTTCAAGTGCAACTATTAGTGGATTTGATAGTGTGTGTGCCAATTCAACTGGTTCCATAAGATTTGACTTTACAGGTAGTGGACCCTGGAGTGTATCTTATAGCGATGGTTCTGCAACTAATACATTATCAAATATAACAGCAACACCTTATTTTATACCAATTGCGGTTATTTCAAATAAGACATATACTATCTCTTCATTTTCAAATAATGGAATAAATTCAACAAATGTTTTTGGAAAAGCATATTCGAAATTAATTGTATCTAATCAGACAGCAACAATAAGTGGAAATAAAACAATTTGTGTAGGAGATTCAGCACAAATTACTATCCGCTTCACAGGTTCTAAACCTTTAACATTTACTTATACAAATGGTACACAACAACAAACTATCTCAAATCATAATGATTCAATTTATAAATTTTATGTAAACCCAAATGTAACATCTACGTATACAATTACAAGCATAAGAGATGTTTGCAATAATAGTGGTATAATATCAGGCAGTGCAGTTATCACGGTAAGTGGAGCACCTTTGCCACCTAGTAATTTTACATTAATTGACAGCAATAAACGAGTACAATTAAAATGGACAGATAATGCAACAAACGAAGATTCAATTATAGTAGAAAGAAGCGTTGATACAAAAAATAATTTTATCAGAATTAAATCACTTCCAGCAAATACAATTCAATACCTTGATACAACTAATATTTCTTATGAAAGATGGTATTTTTATAGATTAAAATATGTAAAAAACAATTTTATATGTGTGACTTCTTCTAACATAGATTCAATTTATTTAGCCCCACCTCCATATAAACTTACTCCGATAATAATTGATAAAACAGGTGTAAACAATTTTTTTAAAAGTGCAGCTTGGTATGATGTTGATAATGATAATGACTTAGATTTAGTATTTGATAATTTAAAAATATATAAAAACAACCGAAATGATTCATTTCAATATATATATGCTTATCCAAATGTTACAGGTTCATCTTTAGAAGGTACGACCTTAAGAGTTGCTGATTTAGATAACGATGGTACTATAGAATATATTCTGATGAATATAGCTAAGGTGCCCAATAATGGAAATTATAATTTAGTTTTATATGATAGCATTAACTTTAATTTAAGAGAAAAGACTTTTTATAAAAACAAATTTTATGGGTTTACAAATATCATGGAATTAACGAATTTTAATCAAGGCTCTAATCTTGACTTTCTATCAGTTAGAAATATTACATATGATCCACCTAAATTATTCATTGATAATTTTAATGAATATATTAATACAATTGATTCCGCAACTACAAGCCTGAGCAGATCAACTGTCAGCAATTTGTTTTTTTCCGATGCAACTGGTGATGGGAAAATGGATATTATAACTCAAAACTATCTTAATGGCCTTAGAATTATTGTTTTAGAGTATCCGATTAATGGTGAATTATCAGTAAGATTAAGTGACACTACCCCTCATAGATATTATAAAACAAGAGGAATGATTAATACATCAAGAACTGAAGGGTTATTAAATATTGCAGATTTCAATAATGATGGCAAAAAAGAAATAATAGAAATTAATAATGATGACGCCGGATCTTGTTGTTTCAATGCTCATATTTATTCGTACAATCCATCTAATAACAGTTTTACATGGTTTCAGAGTAATACAGGTGATTTATGGAGTTTATCACCTGGTATAAAAAACATTGGGATAGAAGATATAGACAATGACGGCTGGGTAGATATATTTATGATAAAGGCAGGAACTCAACCTAAGTTACTCCTTAATAATAAGGATATGACTTTTACAAATTATGACTTAGGATACTTACCAACTAATACTATTCCTAGAGGATCTGCTGTTGCTTTTGCAGATTACAATGAAGATGGTAAAATCGATATCTTCTCACAGCCAACGTTGTATAAAAATACTATGCCTAATAATAATAAATGGATAAATGTTAAATGTGTAGGTGTAGTTTCTAATAAAGTTCCATTTGGCACAATAATAAAGTTAAACGCAACAATTAATGGACAAACTTTTTGGCAAACAAGAGAAATTACTACATATGGTACGCGTTTTACACAAAACTCTCCTATTGCTCATTTTGGTCTAGGTAATGCTATCAAAATAAATAATATAGCTATTTATTGGCCAAGTGGATTAAGAAGTAATTATATAAATGTACAACCTAACCAAAATATTACTTACTATGAACCTACTACAACTATTTTAAGAGTTACTTCACCATCTCAGCTTATCACTGAAATTAAATTAGATTGGAATGCTGTAACTAGTGCTACAAATTATTTGTTAGAAAGAAGAAAAGTAGGGGCGTCAAATTATATTACTATTTATTCAGGTGCTTCCTTAAATTTTGAAGATACGTCTTTGCTTCCTAATACAGCATATCAATATAAAATATCTACAGTTGTTGGCACTAATACACTAAAAGATTCTATTATATTGTCCACACAAAGAGTAGATTTATCAGCATTATCCAATCCAAATCTTACATCAAATTTATCTTGGCAAACGACGAAATCAAGAAATATTATTTTTAGAATTTTCAGAAAGTTAAATTCAGTAGCTTATAGTTTTCTTAAAAATGTGCAAGGTACTACTACTACTAGTACTGATACTTTATTATTACCAAACTCTACCTATTGCTATTATTTACAAGCATTTTATGCTTCTGATTCGACGAATAAATCAAACTCAGATACTGCTTGTATTACAACATCTATAATGCAATTTTCAGCCGGGCGAGATACAACGATATGTGCTGGTCAATCTGTAACACTTACTGCAACTGGTGCAACTTCTTATAGCTGGAGCAATGGCGCAAACACAGCAAGTATTACTGTTTCACCAACTACAACAACAAGTTATATTGTAACAGGAACAATAAACAGTGTCCAGTCGAAAGATACAGTAATAGTAAATGTCAATCCGAAACCCATAGTTAGTGCAGGAACTGACCAGAGTATTTGTTTGGGAACTGCAACAGCTATAACTGCAACCGGAGCATCTTCTTATAGTTGGAATACAGGACAAAGCGCAGCATCATTCTCTGTTTCACCAACTTCCACTACAACATATATTGTTACTGGAACAAATGCACAAAATTGTTCTGCAAAAGATACAGTTGTAGTAACAGTTAAACCGAAACCCATTGTTAGTGCAGGAATTGATCAGAGTATTTGTTCGGGAAGTGCAACAACAATTACTGCCACCGGAGCAACTTCTTACAGTTGGAATACAGGACAAAGTGTAGCATCATTCTCTTTTTCACCAACTTCCACTACAACATATATAGTTACCGGAACAAATACACAAAATTGTTCTGCAAAAGATACAGTTGTAGTAACAGTTAAACCATTGCCAAATGTCAACTTTACAAAAATTGTAAATGGCGCGAACGTGCAATTTACTGGACCTGGAGGTAATACTAGTTATAGTTGGAGTTTTGGCGATGCTACCCCAAATTCTACAGCACAAAGCCCATTACA
>JANNVS010000216.1:0-3649 GCA_031414515.1 Sphingobacteriales bacterium
CTTATTTTCAATTTTGGATTCGGAAGATGAAATCATTATTCCAGAACCATTATATGCCAATTATATTGGGTTTTCAAAAAGTGGAAATATAAATGTTCAACCCATTCCTACCACATTTGAAAATGGATTTGCCTTACCATCTATAGATGAATTTGAAAAAGTAATAACAAAAAAGACAAAAGCTATTTTAATTTGCAATCCGAATAATCCAACCGGATATTTTTATAGTAAAGATGAATTAGAACGATTGAAAGAAATTGTTCTGAAACATGATTTATTTATTATTTGCGATGAAGTTTACCGTGATTTTATTTATGATGAGAATCTTCGATATACTTCTATTCTCGAATTTCCTGATTTAGAACAAAATGCGATTCTGATTGATTCTGTTTCTAAACGCTTTAGTGCTTGTGGTGCTAGAATAGGTATGATTGCAACAAAAAACAAAGCAGTTTTACAAACTGTTTTAAAATTTGCACAACAACGATTAAGTCCGCCGACAGTGGAACAATTAGGCACTATAGCGATGTTTGATGTAGAGCCAACCTATTTTACTAAAATAAATATTGAATACAGAAAACGTCGTGATACACTTGTAGAAGGTTTGAATAAAATAGAAGGTGTAAAATGTCATATACCTGGTGGTGCATTTTATTGCATAGTACAATTGCCGGTAAAAGACACTGATGATTTTTGCCAGTGGATGCTGAGTGATTTTAATTACAATGGTGAAACAGTAATGATGGCGCCAGCCAGTGGTTTTTATGCAACAGAAGGTAAAGGAAAAAATGAAGTACGTATTGCTTATGTTTTAAACTCTATTGATTTAAACAAAGCAATTAAATGTTTGGAAGAAGGATTAAAAGTTTATAATAATAAATAAATGGATTTATTACAATATAATCGTGAAGCATGGAATCATCAAGTCGATAAAAAAGACAGATGGACAATTCCTGTGTCTAAAAAAGAAATTGATGATGCACGAAAAGGAATTTTTTCTATGATGCTTACACCCTCTAAACCAGTTCCATCAGAATGGTTTGGTAATATAAAAAATGCGGATGTTTTGTGTTTAGCTTCAGGTGGTGGACAGCAAGTGCCTATATTTGCTGCAGTTGGTGCTCATGTTGTTTCATTCGACAATTCAGATAATCAACTTAAACAAGATGAGCTTACTTGCAAAGAAAATAATCTTTCTATAAAAACGATACAAGGTGATATGCGTGATTTGTCAGTGCTAGAAGATGCATCTTTTGATTTAATTTTCAATCCTTGTTCTACCTGTTTTGTGGATGATGTGCTTCCTGTTTGGAAAGAAAGTTTTAGAGTTTTGAAAAAAGGTGGAATTCTATTAACCGGATTTTGCAATCCATTCATCTATTTATTTAATCAGGAAAAGCGAGAAAAAGAAAATATTTTAGAAGTAAAATATCCATTACCTTATTCTGATATTGATTCATTAACCGATGAAGAACGAAAAAAATATACAGCTATTAATGATCCGTTAGTACATAGCCATACGCTTACAGACCAAATTGGTGGACAACTAAAAGCAGGTTTTCATTTAACGGATTTTTTTGAAGATGATTGGAATGGCAATGAAATTGAAGACAAGTTTTTTTCATCTTTTATTGCAACGAAAGCAATCAAACCAATCTAAATAAATTTGTATCTTTGTGGAACTTTAAATCTTCTTTTGAAGTTTAAGAAGTAAGTTCTTTGGAAAATTTTAACTAAAAATCATAATTCGTAAATCATAATTCGTAAATAAAATTGGGGTTGACAGGAATTGACGGCAGGATAGTTGATAAGTAAGCATGCCGAGCATTGTGCAATTTGGCTCGTTAAATTTAACGCACACAAACTTTTTAAAAGGCGAGAATACTTTCGCAATGGCTGCTTAATACAGGTTATTAAGCTCGGCCTTTGTGCTCCGAAATAGTTTTTCCAATACTATTCGACAGCGCATCACCGAATTGGAATAGCGACATAGGTGTTTCGACTATGAAGCAAAATTCAGAAGCTAAGATTAGAATCGGTTGGTAGTAACGCCTGTTGTAATTCGAAAACCAAGTTATTGCTAAGCATGAAGAAAGCGTATAAACGTTTTGTCCGGACGCGAGTTCAAATCTCGCCAGCTCCACTGAATAAAAAGCCATACTAAGTTTAATTAGTATGGCTTTTTTATTTTTTTTGCCATTCATTTTTTCTTGAATAAATAGGTAAAGAAAACAGCAATAATATACCTATTTAAATTAAATTAAACAAGAAACAGGTAAGCTTATGTGTAATAATCCATAGCAATGTTCAAGATATTTTAAAATTGGATAATTGCTATTACAACAAATATAAATTAATGCTGATGATAAAAAACTATCTAAAAAAATGATGAATAGTTTATTAGAATGTTACAGAAGGACAAAAAATTGGTTTAACAGCCGCTTTATGTTCTTTAAAAAATAATCCTGAATAAGAAATAGAGAATTCTCCTGTACCATTAAACCTACTTACTTTAGATAATTTAGATACATTTATATCGTAGTTAACGGTGATGTTTAATCCTTTATATTCCATCTTCAAAGCAGGAATAATAGCATCCATATATCTGTACCACATACCAAAGCTAATACCTACTCTTTCTTGTCTGTTTTTTACCAAGCCATAGCGCGCAAAACTTCCAAACATAATTTCTGTATTAGGTCCTTGCATTTGAAACAAAGCAGATGGCAACATCGACCAGCTTCCTTTCAATATAACTTCGCCGCCAACCATTGCAGCAAAACGAGAATACAAACGGTTTTCTTGTCCCGAATAAAAAGATACATTCGAACGCATTAAATTAAATCCAGAAAGGCTGATATATATATTGTAATGTGCTTTAGGTGAAAAAGAATAAAGACCTCCAATGCCTAAATTAAAATCTAATTGTTTTGAATTCAATTCGTTTTCATTTGGATTTATAGTTGGATCAAATCCATCATATCCATTAAACTGATTTCCGAATGTAGCTTTATTTATATCAAATTTTCTAAGTGCTAATCCTGTTTGGAAACCAACACCAATAATATGATTTCTTTTTTTATCTAGTACTTGTAGATAAGAAGCATTCAGATTAAATAAACTCGTATTAAAACTGGTACTGCCAGCGCGGTCATGAATAATATCTACTCCAACGCCAACAATAGAATTAGGATGTTTATTTTTTAAAAACGAAACCTGTGCCGTTGCACCTACTGTTTGGAAAGGAATAGAAACGCTACTCCATTGATTTTTATAAGTTGCTGCCACCAAATAATCATTATTGAAAAACCCAGTGAACGCTGGATTCAGGTTAGATGGAACAGCATAAAACTGCGAAGAATTTATGTCTTGCGCTTGTGACTTCCATCCTACTAATAAGATAAAAAGGCAGCTGATAAAATTTTTCATGTTCAAAAATTAGGGTTTCAATATAGGTTTCATTATAATTTTAAATTTATCTCAGTAATGTTATATCTCCTTTTTTTATCGTTCGTTCTCCATTTATACATTCCACATCCAAATAATACACAAACACACCTGGATTAAGTTCTTTGCCGTTAAAAGTGCCGTCCCAGTCAATTCCTTCTGGATCATTCGTCTCAAAAACTAATTGACCCCAACGGTTAAA
>JANNVS010000217.1:0-2232 GCA_031414515.1 Sphingobacteriales bacterium
GCAGGTGATATGAGAAGAGGACAAAGTTTAGTAGTTTGGGCTATCTCTGAAGGCAGAGAATGTGCCCGCGAAGTTGATATTTTTCTGATGGGCGAAAGTTTGTTGGAAGCAAAAGATAAAGGTGTGTTGTTTGTTGGTGAATAAAGAATAATGAGTAAGGAATAAAGAAAAAAGAAAAGGATGAGTGAAGACAAATGCAGTCTTTTCTCTTGGCTCTTTCATCTTGATTCTAAGATATGCTGCTATTTTTGCGCTTGCTGTGTTTCTATAGTAGCAATCCCAGACAGAAATGTCTGGGATTTTTTATTTAGAAAACTTAAGGTGCTGGATTTGGAAATTCTAAATGTATTTTTTCAATTTCTTTTAAAAGTTCATCTGATAAATTAATATCAATGCTATCGATGTTTTCTTTCAATTGTATCATAGTAGTTGCACCAATAATATTTGCGGTTAAGAAACTTCTGGAGTTGATGTAGGCTAATGACATTTGTACCAAACTCAAATCATTCTCTTTTGCCAACACCGCATATTTTTCTACTGCTTTCATGGTATTCGGATGCGCATAACGATTAAAATAATTTGGCCATAAGGTAAATCGTGCG
Organism: Sphingobacteriales bacterium; assembly: GCA_031414515.1. Taxonomy (GTDB): domain Bacteria; phylum Bacteroidota; class Bacteroidia; order Chitinophagales; family JADIYW01; genus JADJSS01. The sequence goes on from JANNVS010000217.1 coordinate 603, forward strand.
CCGTGTGGTCGTTGTCCTGATAAATATTTTTCACTCAATAAACCACCTGCTAATGGTGAGTAGGCGAGTAGTCCAATATTTTCTCTCATTCCAATTTCTGCTAACCCAACTTCGTAAGTTCTGTTCACTAAATTGTATGGATTTTGTATTGTACTTATTTTTGGCAAATCAAATTTCTCAGCCATTTGCAAATATTGCATGGTGCCCCAAGGAGTTTCGTTAGAGATACCAACATATCGAATTTTCCCTTGTTGAATAAAATCTTGCAATACAGAAAGTGTTTCTTTGAAATCGGTTACTGCATCATCAGATGTGTGATGATAACCTAATGCACCAAAATAATTAGTAGGTCTTTCTGGCCAATGCAACTGATACAAATCTATGTAATCAGCTTGTAGTCTTTTCAAACTATTGTTCAGTGAGTTGGTAATATTTTCTTTGTTGAATTTTGGTCCTGTTCCGATATGTGGCAAGCCAGCACTTGGACCAGAGACCTTAGATGCAATAATTATATCATCGCGTTTATTTCTTTTGTTCAACCAGGTTCCGATTATCTTTTCTGTAGAGCCTTGTGTTGCTGCTTTTGAAGGCACAGAATACATTTCAGCGGTATCTATAAAATTGATACCTCTTTCTTTTATCGCATACTCTAGTTGTTCGTGTCCTTCAGCCTCGGTGTTTTGCTCGCCCCAAGTCATAGTACCAAGACAAATTTTAGACACTTTAATATCTGTGTTTGGAAGTAGATTGTATTGCATATTTACTTTTTATTTATTAAAAATTTAGCTGTTACTTTTTGTAACCAAAAAGTAACCAAAAAGTTCTTATGATTTTTAAGGCGATTTGTTTTTCTCCTATCGTCGAAAACCAACCGAAGCTAAAATTAACTCAAATGCTGATTGCCACGCTTCGTTAATTTTACTTCTATCGCTGCAAAAATCATAAACCTAACTCTTTTGCGGTTGGTAATTTGCATTATCATCTGTTTAAATAAAAAACCTGTTGAGTTAAAAACTAACAGGTTTATATTATTCACTTTATTCAAGATAACATCACTCTTCGCTCATTAAACTTGCTGTTGCAAATTCTCTGTTTAAGCGTGCAATATTTTCTAAAGATATTTCTTTTGGACATTCTGCTTCACAGGCTCCAGTATTGGTACAACTTCCAAATCCTTCTTTATCCATTTGCGCCACCATATTTAATACACGTGTTTCTCTTTCTGGAGCACCTTGTGGCAATAAGGCTAATTGAGAAACTTTAGCAGAAACGAATAACATCGCTGATGAATTTTTACAGGCTGCAACACATGCACCACAACCAATACAAGAAGCAGCTGCGAAAGATTTGTCAGCATCTTGTTTATTAATTGGAATTGCATTTGCATCGACTGCATTTCCAGTATTTACAGAAATAAATCCACCAGCCTGAATGATTCTATCAAAGGCAGCTCTGTCTACCACTAAATCTCTTATAACAGGAAATGCTTTGGCGCGCCAAGGCTCTACAACAATGGTATCGCCATCTTTGAATGCACGCATGTGCAGCTGACAAGTGGTAGTTCCATGCCATGGTCCGTGTGGACGTCCATTAATATACATAGAACACATGCCACATATTCCCTCTCGGC
>JANNVS010000218.1:0-15252 GCA_031414515.1 Sphingobacteriales bacterium
GTTGAATTTTGAAGGTTGCGGATTTTGCTGATGATTGTTAGAGTTGATATTTGATTTTGGTGGTGTTTGTGGCACTTTTTGCTGCGGTTGAGTTTGTGCAAAAAGCATTTTTATTACTTTGTAACCAAGCACCAATAATACTATGTATTTAAAAAAACGGAACATGCTGTAAAATTAAGAATTTAACGTCATTTTATAACGTTAAAAAAGCAGAAATAGTTTCACTATTTGATTGCAATCTGTAGTTAAGCAGATTTTAGCGTGTAATATTTTTAACAGCAACTTGTTTAGTTGGTGGTGCATCATACATAGCACAAACTATACAGTTATTGTTATTATTACTATCTACCTGAAAATAAAAGATATCGCCTTCAACAAGATTTGATGGAAATTCGCAGGTATTACTTACGCTAACTACATTTTCATAAGGTGCGAATGATGGACGAAAAATATCACTCCATTGCTCACCTAAAGTATAGTAATTAGGGTCTTGAATTTGAATAACAATACTTGCACAAGTTGTCCGGATTAACTGAGCTTTAATTCTACCTGTTGTATTTCCACCACCACCAGTTGGAATACAAGAAGTAATTCCAAAACAAATAATTAAAATAAAAACTAATTTTTTCATGTTGTTTAATTTTGCCAAAGACACTTAAAGTTAATAAACGTTGCTCAATAAGTCAACCAATATTATATCAGCTCAAAACTACGTTGTACAAAATTTGTCAAGGCTTCACCTTTAAGCATATTTTGTGATAGCAATGCTAAATCATATAATTGTTTGATGTGGTTTTCCTGATATGCAGTATCTTCTTCCAACAATTTTGAATTTATTGGATGATTAGTATTAATAACTAAATTTAATTTTTCATCCATATTGCCAAACATAAACGGAGAACCACCACCCATTTTTTGCATTTCCATCATTCGGCGCATAAATTCGTTGCGCGTAATTATAATTGGTGCATCTGTTGGTGATAATGCTTTCAATTCAATATCTGCTTTTGTTTTTTGAATGGTAGTTTCAAATAATTCTTTCAACTTTTCTTCTTGTTCTTTTGATAAAACCGAAACAGCATCTTCATCTTTCGGAATTAAATTAGAAACGATATCTGCATCCACACGTTTAAATTGTGTCTTTTCGTTTTTCATTTCTACTTGCTGAATAAAATGATTGTCTATCATTGTATCCAACTTCACAATTTCGTAGCCACGCTCTTTTGCCTGTAAAACATAACTGTGTTGTTCTTCTTCGTCAGAAGTATATAACACTACTAAATTGCCATCTTTATCAGTTTGGTTTGGTGTGATTTTTTCTTTTAATTCTGCGAACGTATAAAACGTATTTTCTGTGGTTGGAAATAAAGCGAAACTATTACTTCTTTCATAAAATTTTTCTTCGCTTATCATTCCGTATTTTACAAACAAACCAATGTCACTCCATTTTTCTTCAAATTGTTTTCTATCGTTATTAAAAATTTCCTGCAACTTATCAGAAACTTTTTTAGAAATATGCTGATTGATTTTTTTTACATTGCCATCACTTTGCAAATACGAACGCGATACGTTTAACGGAATATCTGGCGAATCAATGACGCCATGTAATAAAGTTAAATATTCAGGCACAATTTCGCCAACATTATCTGTTACAAAAACCTGATTGGAATACAATTGAATTTTATCTTTCTGAACTTCAAAATTCTTTTTCAATTTTGGAAAATATAAAATACCAGTTAAGTTAAATGGATAATCCACATTCAGATGAATCCAAAAAAGAGGTTCATCAAAATTCATTGGATACAATTCGCGATAGAAATTTTTATAATCTTCATCACTTAAAGAAGCTGGCAATTTTGTCCATGCCGGATTGGTATTATTAATAATTTCTGGCTCTAAAGGTTTTTCTTCTTTCTTATCTTCTTCACTTTGATATTTGAAACCAAACTGAATCGGAATTGGCAAAAACTTGCAATACTTATTAAGTAAACTTTTAATGCGATGTTCTTCTAAAAATTCTTTTGAATCTTCCGCTAGATGCAATATGATTTCAGAACCACGTTGTGTTCTGTCAATTTCTTCCAACGTAAATTCTGTGGAACCATCGCAGCTCCATTTTACAGCAGGTTCATCTTTATAAGATTTGGTATAAATATCAACTCGATCAGCTACCATAAATGCTGAATAAAAACCAAGACCAAAATGTCCAATGATGGCATTTGAATCGGTGTCTTTTAGTTTTTCTACAAACTCGCCAGCCGAAGAAAATGCAATCTGATTGATGTATTTTTTCACTTCAACTGCCGTCATGCCAAGACCTTTGTCTGTAATCGTTAATGTGTTATTTTCTTTATCGATAGAAATTTGAATTGTCAAATCACCGATATCGCCTTTTGCTTCACCTAACTGAGACAAGCCTTTTAGCTTTTTTGAAGCATCTACTGCATTCGACACTAATTCGCGCAAGAAAATTTCGTGGTCTGAGTACAAGAATTTTTTAATAATCGGAAAGATGTTTTCTGTTTGAACGTTTATTTTTCCAGTTTCCATAAAACAATTATGATTTAAGATTTGAGAATTAAGATTTATCTGTTATAGTCAAAAGCTGTTCCAATAGAAAATTTATGACAAAGTGGCAATTATGTAAAATTGACACGAATATCTGTATCTCGAATCAGTCAGATTCACGATATCTTTGGTTTATCTCATCTACAAAGAAATTAATGTTTGTGAATATTATCTTAATTTTTTCAATTGTTTTCTTCTTTTACCAAACATATCATAATAAAGAGTCTGTGTATTCACAACAATAGTTTTTTAAGGAATTTTCCTGCTTTCTTTTTATTTAGCATTTTATTATTCTTTTCTTTAAATTCTTACTGCCAGGACGTGATACCAAAAAATATAGATACGCCTTCAGTAGTAATAGATACATTAAAAATAAACATTGATCCTTCACTTTTGCCACCTGAAGATTCGCTTCAGGACCTGAAAAAAGAAGCCCGTATTTTTAAAGCTAAAAAGGCATTTCAATTTTTTTCTTATTTAAAATATGCGGATAAAGAAACAGGTGAATTCAGCGGTTTAGAAAAATATAAAAAATATAAAGGAAAAAAAATAAGAAGCATACATGTTGAAATTTTAAAACCTTATGGAATAATAGAAGATGATTATTCTCAAACAGTAAATAAAGCACAGAAATTTGGAAATAAGATACATTTTAACAGTAAAGCATGGTTTGTAAAAAATGATATTTTATTTAAAGAAGGCGACAAGGTGAATCCGTCACTCTTTGCTGATTCGGAAAAATTATTATGGGATCGAAAGAAATTTAAAGATGTTAAGATTGTTGTGTATGAAGATGAAAAAGATTTAGATTCGGTAGATGTGTTGGTATTTTTGCAAGACAAGCTTTCTTGGGTTGTTGGTTTAGGTTACAACAATCGATTAATAGCAGGCATTTCCACGTATAATTTTTTCGGACAACCCAATACTTTGTCTGTATTTGCTGGTCTCAACTTTAATAAATATAATCTTTGGGCTGTTGGTGGTGAGTATAAATATGAAAATATAAAAGTATCTCAAATAAATTTTAAAACGAATTTCGTAGTTGAAAAGTTGAACCAAAATGCAGCTATTTCTCTTTACAGAAATTTCTTTAGTGTGAAAACTCAATGGGCTTTCGACCTTAGATATATCTATGATTTTAGCACGTTAAGTTTAACTGGCAGACGACTGGATACGGCAAATTATATCAAAACAAAATCGCATTTTTATTCTCTTTGGCTGGCGTATGCAATGCCACTTAGCAAACTGTTTGGTATAAAAGATGATAATTTAAAATTAGTGTTTGCAACAAAGTTAAATGCCATTCAATATAAAAGAAGACCATTTCTTACAAGCGAATCGTATGATAAAATATTTGTTGACCAGCAAAATTATACTTTTGGAATAGGTGTTGCGCGTTGGGATTATTACTTAGCAAGAAATGCTTTTTACATAGACGTGGCAGAATTTTTTCCAAGAGGTTATAGTATTTCATTTTGGACTGGTCAGCAATTTGATGAAGTTTATGGTAGAAGAGTATTGTTAGATGTTACAATAAATTATGGAATACATTTTAAGAAGTTTGGCTACTTGTATCCGCAATTTAATTTTAAGGGATATGTGCGTCATAAAAATGGCGAAGAAATGGTTGCCAGTTTGAGTTTGGATTACGTATCGAACAGAGTTACATTATCAAAAATTGTTTATTTCAGACAAATAATAAAATTGGGTACAAACTTAGGCGCAGCCGTACCTGAAGAGCGATACTTTAACATCAACGATGACATCCGTGGATTTTATTCACGAAGATTAAAAGGTTCAAAAAGTGTTACGTTTAAAGCAGAATGCGATTTGTCTTTTGATAAGAGTGTTTTAGCAACCAAAGCTATGACTTATATTTTTGCTGATATGGCATGGATTAGTGAAAATAAGCAAACGTTGTTTAAAGAAAGTGTTTATCAATATGGCGTTGGTTTTGGTTTGCGACTTAGGAATGTAAATATTGGCGTTCCGCATGTAGACATGCAGTTAAGTTTTTATCCACGCGGAAAAGATTTTGGACAACCTCTTTTTGGTGTGGCAGTTTACGGAAGCAACCCAAATGCGATTCAACAAAACAATATGTTTGTTGAGTAAGATATTTATTTCGGATTTGTTGACCAAATCGTTGCTTCAGGAATAAAACCAATATCACGCAATTCTAACATCGAAACCATTAAGTGTGCTACATCTTGTGCTTCCAGTTTTGTCTTGTTTAATTCGCGTTTTGCTCTGCCTGAATTGATAACGAAATTTGTTTGCACTTCGCTTGGATGCACCATCATCACACGAATATTATATTGACGAAGTTCTTCGCGCCAACATTCTGTCATGCCTCGCAATGCCCATTTGGAGGTAGAATATGCCGTCCCCATCTGATGCCCTTTCAGTGCAGATGTCGAGGCGACATTGATGATATTTCCATGATTTTGTTCAATGAAATATTTCGCACATTCCCTGCCACACAACATAGCACCAAAAATGTTAGTTTCCAAAACAGCTTTAAATTTTTCAGAGTCTATGTTTTGTAACAATTCAAAATATCCGAATCCTGCATTATTGATTAATACATCTAACCCTTCTAATTTTTTGATTACATTTTTTACCATTTTAATGACGTCACTTTCATTGGTAATATCACAAACTATCGGAATAGCTCCAATTTCGGCAGCAGCCTTTTTTAGTTTAATTTTATCTCTGCCTGTTATCACAACTGTGGCTCCTTTTTTAATCAGCAGTTCTGCCGTTGCCAATCCGATTCCTGAGCTTCCGCCGGTGATGAGTATTTTTGAATTTTTGATTTTCATTAGATTTTATTTTAATTTCCAAAAAATGTTTTCTTTCGTTTCTTTATCTATCACAAAATGATTATTAAGTAATACTTTTTGTGATGGAATATTTATCTTATCTGTTTCAGCAATTATTGTTTTTATTGTTTCTAATGAAAACAGCATTTTTGAAAATGCACCAACGGCTTCTGACATAAATCCTTTATTTTGAAAGTGCGCTTGCGTACTATAACCAATTTCTACTTCACCAAATTCGTTAGGTATTGAATGACAACCGATTTCACCAACAATTTGTTGTGTGCAATTTTCTATCAAAATAAAGAAGGAATAAAAGATTATGTTTGCTTCATCACTTCTCAATTTAGGCAAAAATAAAGTTTCTGCTACTTCTTTAAAATGTGCATCTATAATTCTGTTTGCATTTGGTAAGTGTAGGTTTTGCTCTAACAGATTATTTCCAAGGAAAAATAGTTCAGCCTGTGCTAACGTCAGCAATTGTAAGGTTAATCTTGGCGTCTTTATACTTGTGTTATTCATCTTTTCTTTCGCCAATTTGTTGTCGCCACATGGCATAGTATAATCCTTTTTCTTCCAATAGTGTTATATGATTTCCTGTTTCAATAATTTTTCCTTTTTCTAAAACATAAATTTTATCGGCGTGCATGATAGTAGATAGACGATGTGCAATCATGACCGTTATTTGTTGTTTATTTTTTACAATATTTTTTATGGTTTGAGTAATTTCATTTTCAGTTATTGAATCCAAAGCGGAAGTAGCCTCATCAAATACCAATAGATTAGGCTTTCGAAGCAATGCTCTAGCTATTGATAATCGTTGTTTTTCTCCACCAGAAACTTTCATGCCACCTTCTCCAATTACGGAATCGATTCCATTTTCACTACGCAATAATAAATTCTCACAAGCAGCCTGATGCAATACTTCTGTTATGTCTGCATCCGTTGCGCTTGGATTTACAAATAATAAATTTTCTTTTATAGTGCCAGCAAAAAGTTGTGTGTCTTGTGTAACAAAACCAATTTGTGTTCTTAATTCATCGATGTCAATGTTTTCTGAGTCCAGTTGGTTGTATAAAATTTTACCTTCTTGTGGATTATATAATCCAACTAATAATTTTACGAGTGTTGTTTTACCTGAACCTGAAGGACCAACGAATGCTATGGTATCGCCTTTTTTAATATTAAAGTTAATGTCTTCAACAGCTTTTGTTTTGGCCGTTTGATGTTTGAATCCAACATTTTCAAAAGTCAAAGAGTCTATAGCATTTAATTTTATTGCAACTAAAGGTTTTTGTTCAATTGGTGTTTGCATTAGCTTTTCAAAATTATTTAATGAGGCTTCCGCTTCTCTATAGCTCAAAAGTACATTTCCCATTTCTTGCAATGGATTGAAAATAAAAAAGGAATAAATTTGCAGAGTCCATAATTGACCGGCTTTTAAATTACCTTCAAAAACTAAATACAATAAAATAAACATAATAACCTGCTGTAATGTGTTTACAAGAGTGCCTTGTACAAAAGAAATACTTCGTAATTTTCTAACTTTGGTTAATTCTAATTGTAAAATTTTTTGTGTTGCATTACTCAATCGTAATACTTCCTGATTGGTTAAACCTAAACTTTTTATAAGCTCAATATTCCGTAAACTTTCTGTTGTAACACCTGCTAATATGTTGGTTTCTCTAGTGATTTTTACTTGTATTAATTTTATCTTTTTAGATAAAAAATTCATCACAATAAATAAAAACCCAGAAGCTAAGAAATACACCAAGATTAGTGGTTTGTATACTGTGGTAGAATAAATAATAACAGCTGAAATTCCAATGATAGCGGTGAAAAATACGTTTATAAAATAGGTCATAAATTTTTCTGCATCAATGCGCACTTTCTGTAATACGTTTAATGTTTGTCCACTGCGTTGGTCTTCAAAAGATTGAAAAGGCAAACGTAAAGCATGTTGTAAGCCATCTGTATAAACATCAGCACCAAATTTTTGGATGACTAAATTAAACGTATAATCCTGAAATGCTTTAGCAATTCTGCTAATCATAGCAATTAGCATGGTTGCACCAATTAATAATGCTACACCTTTGAAATATATATTTGCAGGTTGGTTCGGTTTTGTTGCATAATCATCAATCACTTTTCCGAATACAATTGGATTTAACATCGAGAATCCTTGATTAATAATTGCAAGAATAAAAGTAATTACAACCAACCATTTATATTTTTTAAGATAATAGAGTAAAATTTTCATAAAACAAAAATACGATGTAATCCAAAGTCTTGTATGTACAAGTATTGAAAGTTGACAAATAAAAAACACGACCAAAGTCGTGTTTTTTAAATTTTGCTAACTGTTTACTCTGTAAAAAGTAATTTACCTATTACATAATTTCCTTTCTTAGAAAAAGGAATAAGGACTGTATTGTTGTCTACTTGTTTTATCTCAGTAGCTCTTAGAATATTTCCATCTACTTCATCTTTCTCAAATATTTTTTTTCGAACCCATTCTTTCCCATCATGATATACAATTACAGGCGCCATGTTTTTTAATGCTGAAACACCTTTCATCTTTTCATCTTCTTTATTTTCTGTGTTATTTTTATTGTCATTGAATATGAAGTATGGTTTATCGTTATGCAACAACATAGAATAAGAAAAATATACGCGAGTAGCGCCTTTTTGAACTTTAGGTATTACAGCAATATCTTTAAGATTCATATTATTATCAAACGAATAATATACAATATCTCTAAAAAAATACGTAGTAGTGGTAGTTCCGTTAGAAGAAGTACTTGTGACGACATTAAAATATTCAGTTACTATTCCAATTCCATCATTCGTTTCAACAATTCTATCTAAAACAAAGTTTCCTGAGATCTCATTTTCTTTGTATTTAATATATGAATTGTGTTTATTCACTTCTTCGGTATTAATGTAAGAGATTTTATAATTAAAACTATCAGTTGCAGCACTTAATTTAAGAGTATAGATTCCGATAAATTTTCCATCCTTTTTTTCTGATAACAAACCGCCTGCATAGATATTTCCTTTGTTGGAAACGACTAGCTTAGGATCTGGTGAAAAATAATTTTTGATATTAATAGGTATTTTTTTAGAATTTGCGCCTTTGTTTGTAATTGCATAGATATATAATTTATAATTTGCCACGCCTTCTTTTTTCTCTTTCTTTCCTTCTAAATATTGTTTCACCAATAAAAACACATCGCCATCATCGCTTACTTCATAATCTTCAATAGAAATTTTATCGCACTCGGCTGGTGCGCTAATGCTTATGTCTTTTTTAAAAAAAAGTGCTCCATTTTCATCTACCACACCAATTCTCATACTATTGCATTTAAATACAGCAAAAAATTGTTCGTGGTATCCAATTATATATTCTGCCTTACTGTTGTCGCCTTTGAAAATCGACATCAGTAACATTTTCTTTTTATTGGGTGATTGCCATGTTTTAAAAATATATTCAGGTGCTCTTAAAAACATTTTAGAGCCATCTACAGAATTGACTATTGTAGATTTTGTTACATTGCCGTTGTTATCTACCAATCGGTAGGTTGCTTCTAATTTATCTGTGGACTTGTTAAATGTTGCATCAAAATAACCTAGTTTCTCATTGTTTACATAAGAGTCTAAATATTTTGCATCACCACTAGCTGGCTTTAGAGGTGTACTCTTTGTTGCTTTATTATTTTTAAAAAAATTATAAGTAGTGTTTTCTACACTTGGAGAAACCATACCCATGTATCCAGAATTCTTTGTTGTAACCATGCAGACATCTCCAGTATTCAGCATTAAAATATTATCTGCATATGATTTATTTTGTAATTCAATTTCATTGCTTGCTGTAATTTTATATGGCTGAGCATTTATCAAAAACGGCAACATGATTAAATAAAGGATGATTCTTGCTTTCATAAATATGATTTATTTTTGTAAATATAATTATTTTTTGTGATGCACACAAAAAAACACGACCAACGGGTCGTGTTTTTTAAACAAGATATATCTTAATTATTCATTGTCATCATAAGTGTATCCAATTCCCTTTTTCAAAGATTGATTGGCTGATGCTATGCTGGCAATGCCTCCGCCCCAGCCTCCATATCCACCACCACCGGAAGATTTTGAGTCAGAAAGCATATAGACAAACGGGCAACCCATAGCTGCTGCTGCCTGCAATAATTTCATGTTTGCTTTTTTGTCTGATTTTGAACCACTATATCCTCCAGTACTTTTTCCTTTTACTTCTCCAATTTTTTTCAATCCAACAATTTCGGATTTGTCCAAAAGGATTTCAACCTTTTCCCAGTCTTCTTTAGAGGCGATTACAATTTTATCACTGATTTGTTCAGTTCTTCCACTTGAATACTGAATTTTTTCTACAGCTTTTTTCCCAACAGTTTGTTCTGCATTTTCGCCAGTATACTTGTATACAACCGTAAATTCTTCAACTTTAACAACATCTCCGTCGACGATTTTTCCACCGTGAAAGAAAATTTTGTCCGAAGCAAATGCAACTACTAATGCAGATGCTAAAAATAGTGTGGTGATTAATTTTTTCATAATTATTTTTTAAGTTTAACAAATTTAATAAAGATTTTCATAAATACAACAACTGTGCCATAAATACAATTGTATTTCTTAGTTAATAATAACAACAAAATTAATAAATAGTAGCTTTATAAGATATACAAGCTGTTTGGTATTTTTTTCTGTGTACCAGCACGGATGAAATTCAACTAAATAAAGTATCTTTATTTAGGAAATGAGGAACTTTTTACTCAAAATACTCGTTTCCTTTGTATTATTCATCTAAAATCATAAATTATGGCATTATCCGTATCTACCGTTTTTTTTATCTTATTAGCAGTAACTGCATTTTTGTCTTTTGTAACGGTAACTCAAGGCTCTATAGCAGTGGTAACTATTTTTGGAAAATACCGAAGAATCATGAGTCCGGGTTTAAATCTTAAAATCCCGTTTATTGAACAGATTTACAAAAAAATCTCAATACAAAATCGCTCGGTAGAATTGGAATTTCAGGCAATTACAATCGATCAGGCAAATGTATATTTCAAAGCAATGTTATTGTATGCAGTAATTAATACTAATGAGGAAAGCATCAAAAATGTTGCGTTTAAATTTATTGATGACAGAAACCTGATGCAGGCATTAGTTCGTACGATAGAAGGTTCAATTCGTGGTTTTGTTGCGACTAAAAAACAAGCTGAGGTGCTTTCTTTAAGAAAAGAAATTGTTGACGATGTAAAAGACCAGATTGACCAAACCTTAGAAACCTGGGGTTATCATTTGTTGGATTTACAATTGAATGACATCACGTTTGATGAAACAATCATCAAATCGATGGCGCAAGTGGTTGCATCAAGTAACTTAAAAGCAGCTGCTGAAAATGAAGGTCAGGCATTATTAATTAAAAAAACAAGAGCTGCTGAAGCAGATGGAAATGCTACCAAAATTGCAGCAGAAGCAGAACGCAATGCAGCACAATTGCGTGGACAAGGTGTAGCTTTATTTAGAGAAGAAGTGGCAAAAGGTATGAGCCAGGCTGCGAAAGAAATGGAACAAGCGAACTTAGATACTTCGGTAATTTTATTTTCGATGTGGACAGAAGCCATTAAAAACTTTGCTGAATACGGAAAAGGTAATGTTATTTTCTTAGATGGTTCTACCGATGGTATGCAAAAAACCATGAAAGAAATGATGGCGATGAATTTATTGATGGATCCGAAAATGAACTTTCCAATAAAAGATAAAGAAACAGAATAAAGTATAACTAAATCTGAATAGTTATGAAAAGAAAGAGATGTCGAAAGGCATCTCTTTTATTTTATTTTTTATTGATTTCTTGTAATTGAGTTTTTAAAACAGGGATGTCGGCTTGCACTGTTTCCCAGATAGTTTCATAATCTACTTCAAAATAATCGTGAATTAATTTATCACGCATGCCTGCAATGGCACGCCACGGAATTGATGAATGTATTTCTTTCAATTCTTTGCTGATTTTCTTAGATGCTTCGCCAATGATTTCAATCTTCCGAATCACAGCATCTTGCTTTTCTTCATTCTTTATAAAATCCAGATAATTCACGCCATTTGTATAATCTTCAATTTTTTGAATAGATTGAAGAATATGTTCTAAATAGATGGAATCGTCTTTTTGCATATTATAAATCCACTAAATCTTGTAAAATGTATTTCTTTAGTTTAGGATTTTTAAGTGCGTTTGCTGTTATTAGCTCTGTAGGAATATGTAATAAGTCAGATAAAGATTGTTCTAACATTACTAATTGTAAGAAGCTAATTTTAGAATTGAATTTAACCAATAAATCCAAATCACTCTTAGGTGTTTGTTCACCACGTGCATACGAACCAAATACGCTTACCTTTTCCGGTTGGTATGGAGCCAAAGTTTGCAAAATTTGTTGTTTTTGAATTATAGTTAACATATAGTAAAGATAGCAAGTATTTGTAAATATTGATTAATATTTCTTTTGAATTACTACTAAAAGGAGATGTCGAAAGGCATCTCCTTTTTTGTTATTTAAAAAAGTATTTTTTACTAATAAACAATTTTGGATTATCAAATTCGTTTCCTAAAAATCTAAAATTATTCTTGATATATTCTTCTAATTTACTAAAGTCAAAATAGTTGAAACTTATTAAATCTAAAACAGAACTATTTTTTAAGTACAAAATAATGGTTGGATAGGTTTTTATTTTTGAATAAGTTGTGGTATTGCTATAGCCTTTGATTTCAGAGTAATTGTATTCTGCTTTTCTTAATTGGAAAATAAAAAAAACAGTCAATCTGTCTTCCTGAAACTTTATTATAAATGACTCACAGACTAATTTATAAATAATAATTAATGAGATATATCCAAATAAGAGACATATAAATGAAGCAGGTAAAATTGTGCCTGCTGAATAATCTTTATTGCTAACTATATTAAAGATTAAAAAGAATGGCAAAAAAAGAAAACCCGAAATCAGTAAAATTCTGAAAATAATAACTAAGAAGTTAAATTTTGGAATATAAGAATTATTGTTGATTTCCATTTCTTACCTACTTAAGAACATACTTTTATCCTTGTACAATTGTCTGAAATAAGGATCGAATAAATCTTTAATAAAGTAAATCGATTCACCGGTAGATTTCATTTCAGGTCCGAGTTCTTTACTGACATTTGGAAATTTATCGAAAGAGAAAACTGGTTCTTTTATGGCATAACCAGTCAACTTTTCTTTAAAAGTAAAGTCTTTTAATTTATGTGTACCTAACATCACTTTTGTTGCGACATTTAAATATGGTATTCCATATGCTTTGCAAATAAATGGCGTGGTTCTCGATGCACGCGGATTCGCTTCAATCACATATACTTTATCGCCTTTTATAGCAAACTGAATATTGATTAATCCGCGAATTTCTAAAGCCTTGCATAATTTCTCTGCATAGTGTTTCATCGTTTCAATAATGATAGCACCAAGACTGAATGGTGGTAACACAGAATTACTGTCACCACTATGAATTCCAGCTGGCTCGATGTGTTCCATCACACCCATAATTTGTACTTGCTCACCATCATAAATTGCATCAATTTCAGCTTCTTTAGCGCGGTCTAAAAAGTGGTCCACTAAAATTACATTGTCAGGAATATCTTTCAATAAATTGATAACAGCCGTTTCGCATTCTGCATCGTTAATTACAATTCGCATACGTTGTCCACCAAGCACATAACTAGGTCGCACCAGCACAGGATAGCCAACACGATTGGCAACAGCCAATGCTTCATCAGCATCTACAGCAGTTCCGTATTCAGGATATGGAATTTCGAGTTCTTTTAATAAATCAGAAAAGCGACCTCGATCTTCTGCAATGTCCATGCTGTCGAATGAAGAGCCAATTATTTTAATGCCTTTTTCGTGTAGTTTTTTAGATAATTTTAAGGCTGTTTGTCCGCCAAGTTGCACAATCACACCTTCTGGTTTTTCATGCTCAATCAATTCCCAAAGATGTTCCCAAAACACAGGCTCAAAATATAATTTATCAGCAACATCAAAATCCGTAGAGACAGTTTCAGGATTACAGTTTATCATGATGGCTTCATAACCAACTTCTTTAATTGCGAGCAAACCATGCACGCAACAATAATCAAATTCGATGCCTTGTCCGATGCGGTTTGGTCCTGAACCTAACACGACGATTTTCTTTTTATCAGAAACAATACTTTCATTTGCCCCTAAATCCCCTAAAGGGGACTTGCTTTCGTTTATTTTTGGAAGGTGTTCTCCCTTTAGGGAGTTAGAGGGTGTCTCGAAAGAAGAATAATAATATGGTGTTTTTGCTTCAAATTCTGCAGCACAAGTATCCACCATTTTATAAACCCGTTTGATGCCAAGAGATCTGCGTTTATCGTATACCTGGTCTTCATCAATTCGTCCTAATAAAAAAGCTAATTGTGCATCAGAGTATCCTTTCTTTTTTGCTTTCAACAATAATTCTTTTGAAATATTGGTGATGGTATATTTTTGAATTTCTTTTTCCAGTTTTACGAGTTCCTGAATTTGCATCAAAAACCAATTATCAATACCAGTTAATTTTTGAATAGAATGCAAGGGAACACCTAATGATATCGCATCTTTTATTTTGAAAATCCTGTCCCAGCTCGGATGCTGCAAACTATCCAGAATTTCTTCTGTTTTGGAAAATCCTTTTCCATCTGCACCTAATCCAATTTTATTATTCTCTAATGATTGACAAGCTTTTTGTAATGCTTCTGCAAAATTCCTTCCAATACCCATTACTTCACCAACCGATTTCATTTGTAAGCCTAAAGTAGAATCGCAGCCGTAAAATTTATCAAAATTCCATCTTGGCATTTTTACGATAACATAGTCTAATGCAGGTTCAAAAAGCGCAGAAGTTGTTTTTGTAATTTGATTACTCAATTCATCTAAATAGTAACCTAAAGCCAGCTTTGCTGCTATTTTTGCAATAGGATAACCGGTTGCTTTGGATGCCAAAGCTGAAGAACGTGATACGCGCGGATTAATTTCAACAACGATAATTTCTTCGGTTTCCGGATTAATAGAAAATTGCACATTGCAGCCACCTGCAAAATTTCCTAAGGCACGCATCATTAGTTGCGCCTGATTTCTCATTTCTTGAAAAACAGGATCTGGCAAGGTCATTGCTGGTGCAACCGTTATGGAATCACCTGTATGAACACCCATTGGATCGAGATTTTCAACCGTACATATAATAACTACACTATCATTCAAATCTCGTAATAATTCTAGTTCAAATTCTTTCCAGCCTAAAACTGCTCTTTCTACTAAAACTTCATGAATAGGCGAGCATTTTAAACCATGTGCCAGCATAGCTTCAAAATCTTCTGCTTTGTGGCAAAAGCCACCACCAGTACCACCAAGTGTATATGATGGACGAATTACTAATGGATATCCGATTTTTTGTGCAGCTTCTTTTCCTTCTAACATCGAATTTGCAATAAAAGAAGGAGCAACCCCTAATCCTAATTTGACACAAAATTTTCTGAATTCTTCACGATTTTCTGTGGTTTCAATTACTTGTAAATCTACCCCAATGATACGAACATTATATTTTTCCCAAAGTCCAATTTCACAAGCTTCTTTACATAAATTAAGTGCAGTTTGTCCACCCATAGTTGGCAAAACAGCGTCAATTTGTCTTTCTTCCAATATGTCACGAATTGAATCTACTGTAAGAGGCTTCAGGTAAATATGGTCTGCCATTATTTCATCAGTCATAATAGTTGCAGGATTGGAATTGATAAGA
>JANNVS010000219.1:0-8331 GCA_031414515.1 Sphingobacteriales bacterium
CCGTATAATGAGAATCTTCATTTTTGAGATTTAAGATTTGAGATTTGAGATTTATCATTCTTACATCTCATTTCTCATCTCTATTTTTCTAAATACTTTTTTGCTTCATTCAGATATTCTTCCACGCCAAGCATCACACCCATTTTTACACTTTCAATAGGCAATATTTTCACAATTTTTCCTGGTGTACCAAGTACCATGCTACCATCAGGTACAACCATATTTTCTGTCACCAATGAATGTGCACCAATAATACAACCGTTGCCAATTTTTGCACCATTCAAAATAGTCGCTCGCATACCAATCAAATTAAAATCACCAATTGTAGAACCATGAATGATTGCACCATGACCAATAACATTGTCTTCACCAATATTTATAGGACTTCCATGGTCAACATGCATAATCACACCTTCTTGTACATTAGTTCTCTTTCCAATTATAATCTTATCAAAATCTGCACGCAACACGGCTCCAAACCAAATGGAAACACCATCATGCAATTCGACATTTCCTAAAACTCTTGCAGTATCTGCAATAAAAACGGTAGAGTGTTTTATTACTTTATTTTCTAATTGATTCTGATAATTACTCATGCATAAATATAGCAAAAAAATAAAACCTGATTTTGTATTTTTATCACATGAAGAAAATAATCATCTTATTTATAATATTTTTTGCAGTTGTCATATCTCATGCAGAAGACACCACCGATATTGTAACAACTACAACAGAAAAAACCATTTATCATTTTTCCAGCACGCGACCATCTTTTTCCGAAGGTATTTTGTTAGTTCCAAAAGGCAAATCACAAATAGAATTAGGTGCTGCATATAGCTACTTCAGTGGCGGTTATCATCAAATACAACATCCTGTCTTTTTATTAAAATATGGCATCAGTAACTATTTTGAATTTAGAATTAACGGCGATGTAACTACACACAAATCAGATGGCTATGCTCGTTTAACAGGCCTCCATCCAATTTTTATAGGTATGAAAATAAAGATGATAGATGCTAAACGATATGCACCAGGCTCTTCATTTATTGGTGGCTTGAGTGTCAATTTTATTTCAACAAAAAATTTCAGAACAAAGTATGTTGCACCGTATTTTAAAATAACCATGGAACAATTTCTGCCAAAAAATGTAGGTTTAGTCTATAATTATGGTTTAGTTTGGAATGGTGAAGATGCCAAGCCTACTTATAATTTTGCAGTTGCAACCAATTACACACATCTATTAAAATCTAAAGAATCAACTCGTCATCAAATAAAATATTTCTTTGAAGTATACGGTATCTATCCTCATGGCGATGCTTTTGATATACGTGCAAATACAGGCTTTTCTTACTTACTAAATAAATTTCTCCAATTCGATATTTCCGTTGGCGCAGGCTTGTTAAAAAACTCACCACGTGTTATAACAAGTACTGGTTTGGTAATTCGTTTTCCTAAAAAAGACAAAGTAAAAGTGAAGAAAAAATCTTAATCGTTGGAAAGTCTATAGCTTTTTCTTAAATTTAGGTATGAACCAAAAGCTATTTTTAATCCTGAGTTTCCTGCTCGTGGTCTCCTGTCAGAAACAACGGCAACCACTTCTTTCAGAAACACATATAAAAGTATTCGGTGCCGGCACTACTTATTATAATAATGAAGATTTTCTGCGTCTGGTTGAACTTACTGACACATCCAAAATATTATCAATAACCGAGTTTAAATATTCGATGAATAGCATTGCGCCAATTCTTAATAAATACAAAGACAGAGCTGGTGCTTTTCCTACTTTATATAATGTAGTAACCAATGTGGCTTATGAAACATTGAGTAATATGCACACTGATTATGCAGAAATGGGAAAAGCATTTATGAATGAATTTGGAAAACACTATATTCGCAATTTCCATAATTACTTACTCGGAAATCCAATTGAACCAGCATGGCTGAATTACTACAAACGTGTTGCAGAAAACAAAAATACCTTTTTACATTTAGGCATGTCAGGCATCAATGCACATATCACTTATGATATTCCATTTGTGTTAGATGATATTGATGCTGTGCAAGAGTTCTATCCTGATTTTGAAGTTTATACTGATTTTATTGCAACTACCTACCCACAAGTAGCAATAGAATTGAAAAAACAATATGGTGTACAGCAAGCAGATGAAGCCTTTAAGTTATTTCAAATTGGTGATATTATAGATGGTATTAATGGTGAAGGTTTTACAACACACATGATAATTGATGAATTACGCAGTCAGTCTTGGCTACGCGGAATTGAATTGCAAAAAGGAAATAAAACTTTACAACAAATGCATCAAAATTGTATCAGCGATTTTTATCAAAGAGAAAATATATTACAAGGTGCTGATGATGCAAAATTATTGTACTAAGTCTGTAATTTTTTACATCACTAAACGACAAATTAATATTTATAAATATATCTCATAAAATCAATCAAATGAAAAAAATTAACCTTCTATTTATCGCCATTCTATTTGTCTTCATTAGCTGCAATCAGAAAGGCTCTGGCGATGCAGCTTTTGAAAAACTATCAGAAGAATACTTAAAAGGCTACTTAGATTGGAGACCACAATATGGAACTTATTTAGGCTTTCATGAGTACGACGGGAAAATTACCGATTACAGCAAAACATCCATAGAAACCGAAGTTGCAAGATTAAAAGACTTCGACAAAAAGTTTGCTGAAATAGATTCTGCTTCGCTAAGCAGTAAAAAATATTACGATTTGCAAATGCTGAAATTAGCTATCAAAAATGAAATTTTCAGTATCGAAGATTTACATTATTACACTACAAATCCAATGGCATATGCTGGTGCAATTGATGTAAATATTTATATAAAAAGAAACTTCGCTCCTATTGAACAGCAAATAAAATCTATAATTGCAATAGAAAACGAAGCAACCAAACTTTACGAAAATGCAAAATTAAACTTAGTTGATTCGCTTTCAAAACCACATACAGAATTAGCTATTTCTATTGCTAAAGGTTCTGCTTCTTTTTTAGCAAACGATTTATTAGTTGCTTTAAAGGATGTGAAAGATACCGCATTGATGAAAAATTTTAATGAAGCAAACAAAAAGGCAATCAATGCAATTAATGATTATGCTTCCTTTCTAGAAAAAGAGAAATTGCCGAAAGTTCACAACAATTACGCGATTGGCGAAGAAAATTATAAAAAAATGTTATTGTATGGCGAAGGCATTACCATGTCGCCAAATGAAATTTTAGCAATTGGTGTTAAAGAATTAGCAAAAGAACAAGCCGCATTTGATGCAGCAGCAAAAATTGTGAATCCGAATAAAAAAGCAATTGATGTATACAACGATATGCAGAAAGAACATTCTACTGCAAAAAATCTTATTCCAGACGCACGTAAAAACTTAGAAGCAATTCGTCAGTTTTTAATTGACAAAAAAATAATCACCATGCCATCTGAAGAACGAGTAAAAGTGGAAGAAACTCCAACATACGCTCGTGAAACAACAACCGCTTCTATGGATACACCAGGTCCGTTTGAAGAAAAATCAAGAGAAGCATATTACTATATCACACCAGTTGATCCGAAATGGACTGCAATGCAACAGGAAGACTGGTTGATGCAATTTAATTTTTACGGTACTGATATAGTATCTATTCATGAGGCTTATCCTGGACATTATACACAAGGCTTGCATTTGAATGCTTCTGATGCTTCTAAGATTCAGAAAATTTTTGGTAGTTATGCATTTTCAGAAGGTTGGGCACACTATACTGAACAAATGATGATTGATGCAGGATTTGCACAAGATGGTGATTCCATCAAAGCAGCGAAATATCGTTTGGCACAATCTGGCGAAGCATTGTTGCGTTTGTGCCGTTTGTATGTTTCTATCAACACACATTGCAAAGGTATGAAGCTTCAAGATGCTACCAAATTCTTTATGGACAATTGGCATCAAGGCGAAAAATCATCCAGTCAGGAAGCACTACGTGGCACGTTTGATCCTGGATATTTATTTTATACAATAGGTAAATTACAAATTCTGAAACTGCGTGAAGATTATAAGAAACAAGAAAGCGATAATTATACCTTGCAAAAATTCAACGATGCGATGACAGACAATGGTATGCCACCTATCCGAATGATGCGCGAAATTTTACTGAAGGATAAAAAGATTTGGAATAAGATTTTATAGAAGATTATAAAAATAATTTTACTTCTTTTGTAAATGAAAAAACCATTAGTATTTCCTGCTTCTGAAAAAGAAGACAATGCGTTGCAAGATTTAATTGAGTTTTATAATGAAACTTTAGGCTTTTGTCCTAATAGTGTAAAAACTATGTATCATAGACCACAAATTGCTTACGCATTTATTGAAATGAATAAAGCTGTGATGGAAAACAAAGGAAATGTAACAAGTTCGTTAAAGAGATTGATTGGTTATATAAGTAGCAACGTAGCTGGTTGTAGATATTGTCAGGCTCATACCATTAGAGCAGCAGAAAGATATGATACAGATATTGAAAAATTAGAAAATATTTGGGAATTTAAAACACATGCTGCGTTTTCGGAAGCAGAAAGAGCTGCACTGGAATTTGCAATATTAAGTTCAACAATTCCCAATGCTGTAGATGATGAAATAGCCGAAAAACTTAGATTATATTGGACAGATGGTGATATTGTAGAAATACTTGGTGTTATTTCATTGTTTGGATTTTTAAATAGATGGAACGATTCTATGGGTACAGAAATTGAAAATGGTGCAATTGAATCTGGTGAAAAATTATTACAAAAAAGAGGTTGGACAACTGGAAAGCATAGTTATAAGTTACTCTGAAAGTTTGTCTCAGCAATCAACATCAATATAAAATATACTTTCGGTTTTTAAAGACACCAAACTATTTCTATTTATCTTTACTTATAAATTCTTTAAAAAATGAAAAAACTCACGCTCATATATTTATTGTTATTCTTTAGCAATAAAGTCAATGCGCAGTTGGGTTGCACAGATGTAAAAGCCAATAATTATAATGCTGCAGCAACTATAAACGATGGTAGCTGCACATATAATGGTTCAAATATTACAGCAACAGTTTCAAAAAATTTAGGTGCTTCACTTTCTGAAACATCAGGTCTTGTTTTTTGGAATAATACACTGTGGTCGCACAACGATGATACAGACAATAAATTATATTCGATAGATACTGCAACAGCTACAGTGTTGCAATCATACACACTTACCAATACCATTAACAAAGATTGGGAAGAAATTTCGCAAGACTCAAATTATATTTATGTTGGCGATTTTGGCAACAATAGCAACGGCAACAGAACGGATTTACATATTCTGAGAGTGGAAAAAAATTCATTGTTGTTCAACGCACCTGTTATCGATACAATTTATTTTTCGTATTCCAATCAAACAAATTTCACAGCAACTGGTGCCAACAATACCAACTTCGATTGCGAAGCATTTTTGATAACGGCTGATAGCATTTATTTATTTACTAAACAATGGATTGCCGAAAAAACAAGCGTGTATGTTTTACCAAAAACAATTGGCACGCATATTGCTCAGTTGCGTTCAACCATTAACATACAAGGCTTGGCAACAGGCATCACTTATTTAGAATCAAAAAGAGCAGCTGTGATTTGTGGTTACAGCAAAACATTGCAACCGTTCTTTTATTTATTGTACGATTTTAAAAACAATGATTTTGCAAACGGCAATAAACGCAAAATATCCGTGAACCTTGGCTTTCACCAGATAGAAGGCATTGCTACTACAAACGGATTGAAATACTATGCCAGCAACGAAAACTTTGTGACACTTAGCGTTCCACAAAAACTGCATACATTTGATTTAACTAATTTTCTCGGCATATACATAAACGGAATTACTACACATATTTCTTCTTCTAAAAAACAACAAAGCATATCTGTGTTTCCGAATCCTGCGAATGAATTATTACAATTAAATATAACAAATGAATTACTTGGAAATGTTTGTCGTATTTATGATTTTAATGGAAAAAATATCCTGAATATAGAACTGAACAACATTTTAACAATGATAAATATAAAATCTTTTTCGGCAGGTGCATATATTATTTATATCGAAGGACAAAATGAGCAAACTGTATTTGTCAAACAATAATTATACTCATTGAATAATAAGCTAAAAGACGGTGTATTTTAAAAAATTTACTAAAATAATATCTTCTTATGAAAATATTGACAAGGCGAATTTAAGTGTCTTAATCCACAAAATGTCAATAATAATTTTGTAGTAACATAGATTTTTTGTATCTTTGCACTTCAAATTTTAGACGATAATAAGATGACAACAACAGAAAAACAAGACATTTTTAAAGAATTTGGTGGTTCTGCCACTAACACTGGCTCTGTAGATTCACAAGTAGCCTTGATTTCTCATAGAATTAATCACATTTCAGGTCACCTGAAAACAAACAGAAAAGACTTCTCTTCTACCCGTTCTCTATACAAATTGGTTGGGCAAAGAAAGAAATTATTGAAATATCTTGCTCACAAAGATATTCTTCAATATAGAGCATTAATTGAAAAATTGGGATTAAGAAAATAATCCTCTTACTAATACAGCGAGGCTTTAGCCTCGCTTTTTCATTTTTATACAATTAAAAACAAATAGAATGCAATTTAATATTCATACTCAGACTGTAGATTATGGAAACGGAAGAACCGCCACTATAGAAACAGGGAAATTAGCTCGTCAGGCAGACGGATCTGTAGTTGTTCGTGTAGGCAACTGTATATTGTTAGCTACCGCACAAGCAGCAGAAGTTCCAAAAGAAGGAATTGATTTTTTTCCTTTGACAGTAGAATATCAGGAAAAATTTGCTGCTGCAGGTAGAATTCCAGGTAGTTTTCATCGTAGAGAAGGAAGAGCAAACGATTATGAAATTTTGATATGTCGTATTGTAGACAGAGCTATTCGTCCTATGTTTGCTGATAATTTTAAGAATGATACTCAAGTTTTAATCTATCTAATTTCTTCAGATGAAAATGTAGAACCAGATTCTTTAGTAGGCTTGGCTGCATCAGCTGCATTAAGCATATCTTCTATTCCTTTTGAAGGACCAATTTCTGAAGTACGTGTAACTAAAATAGCAGGTCAATTTATCGTAAATCCAACACCAAAAGAAATTGAAAGTGCAGAATTAAACGTAATCATAGCTGGAACCTTAGATAATATTTTAATGGTAGAAGGCGAAGCAAAAGAAAGTAGTGAAGCGGATTTAGTAGAAGCAATCAAAGTTGGACATGACGTCATAAAAAAACAATGTCAGGCTCAGATTGAATTACAACAGAAATGTGGTAAAACTAAAATTGTTGTAGAAATACCAGAAGAAGATGAAGTATTAAAACAAAATATAAAAGAATTTGCTGAAGCGCGAATTGCTGAAATTGCAAAAGCAGCATCTGGTAAGCATGAACGAAAAATTTCATTCAAACAAATAAAAGAAGAATATTTAGCAGCAATTCCAGCAGAAGAAGTATCTACTTTCAATAAAGCATTATTTAGTAAATACTATAGTAAATTGGAAAAAACAACTATACGAAATGTAGTGTTGGATCATAAAGTTCGTTTAGATGGTAGAAAAACAGATGAGATTCGTCCATTGCTAATGGAAGTAGATATTCTGCCATCACCACATGGTTCGGCTTTATTTACAAGAGGTGAAACTCAATCTTTGACAACTGTTACATTAGGTTCTAAGCAAGACGAACAAATGATTGATAAAGCAGAATATTTATCTTTTAGTAAATTTATGTTACACTATAATTTTCCTCCATTTTCTACTGGTGAAGTAAAAATGATGCGCGGCACATCAAGACGTGAAGTTGGTCACGGTAATTTAGCACTACGTTCATTGAAACAAATGCTACCAAGTGAAGAAGAAAATCCATATACAATAAGAGTAGTTTCAGATATTTTAGAATCCAACGGTTCGTCATCTATGGCTACCGTTTGTGCAGGTTCATTAGCATTAATGGATGCTGGTATTCCATTTAGAAAACACGTTTCAGGTATTGCAATGGGCATGATTGCTGAAGATGGAAAATATGCGATTTTATCAGATATTTTAGGTGATGAAGATCATTTAGGTGATATGGACTTTAAAGTAACAGGTACAAAAGACGGCATTTGTGGTGTACAAATGGATTTAAAAGTAGATGGACTTTCTTATGAAGTTTTGGCTGAAGCATTAGAACAAGCAAAAAGAGGACGCTTACATATTTTAGCTGCAATGGAACAATGCATGCCAGTATATCGTGCTGATT
>JANNVS010000220.1:0-1921 GCA_031414515.1 Sphingobacteriales bacterium
TTTTAAAGAAAAATACATTCTGAATTTAGTGAGTAATTGATTCATGATGTAAAATAGAAATAAAGTATTGTTTATTGTGCTAAAAAAATAAAACGCTCTAGAGTTGCAATTAAATTGCCAGTTAAGTGCATTGTAATAGGAGTGTAAATTGATTTAGTATAAAAACGAGCATATCCATATAAGGACGCGTCTATCAGACTTTGTACTATACCAATATTAGATGACAATGTATTCTCATAAGTAAAATTATGCAGTAACACAAAGAAAACTGCTTGTAATAAAATAGAAACATGTTTGTTTATTTTTTGTTGAAGAGCTTAGATAATAACAAACCTCTGAAAATAAGTTCTTCTGCCACTGGAACTAAAACAACTGCACCGATAATTCTAATGATAGAACTTATAAGTGGATGATTACATTTGGTTGCCTCGACTAAACCATATGTATAAAGAATAAATTCAGTCAGTAAAACAAAGATTAAAAATCCGACAGTGCAAACCATATAACGAGAATAAGAAATTGGCTTTTGTAAGGCCAATTCTACATTTTTTATTTTTCCTCTTTTTTTTTGCAGGTACAATACAATTAAGATAATAATAAAAGGTAAAACACGAAGGAGTGTGATTGTTAATTCTGTTTTCATAGATATATAAAGATAAGCTAGATGCATATTATGAAGGTCAAATATTACGACAAGACTCAGAATAAACAGAAAAATTGTACTTAAATTATCAAAATATAAAATCCATATGTTTGCATACTTACTTTATGTATGAAAAGTAGTATCTTTGCACCTCAAAATTGACTTTCAAAGTGGTAATTCCAGACTTAAGATTAATTTCCGGTAGATGTACACAGTATCTTTCCAGCAAAATAGCGGAAAGCTACGGGCAAGACTTAACACCTGTAGAAGTCATGCAGTTCAGCGATGGCGAGTTTGAGCCAGTGATTACAGAAAGTATTCGAGGTTCGTTTGTCTTTTGTATGCAAAGCACCTTCGCACCAGCTGATAACTTAATGGAATTATTACTACTCTTAGACGCTTCTAAAAGAGCTTCAGCAGGATATGTAGTAGCTGTAATGCCTTATTTTGGGTTGGCACGTCAGGACAGAAAAGATAAACCACGTGTAGCAATAGGAGCGAAGTTGGTGGCCAATATGCTAGTAGCAGCTGGTGCTCAACGTATTATGACGATGGATTTACATTCAGCACAAATCCAAGGTTTTTTTGATATTCCTGTTGATCATTTGGAAGCAAACGCCATCTTTGTACCTTATCTGAAAGGATTAAACTTAGATGATTTAGTTTTTGCATCACCAGATGTTGGTGGTATCAAAAGAGCAAGAAGCTATGCCAGAGAATTTGATGCGGAGTTAGTTATTTGTGACAAACACAGAGCAAAATTCAATGAAATTGAATCTATGCGCTTGATTGGAGAAGTAACAGGTAAGAATGTTATACTCGTAGATGATTTGATAGATACTGGTGGAACTTTGTGTGCTGCTGCAAATCTTATCATGGAAAAAGGAGCAAAGAGCGTTCGCGCATTAATTACACATCCAGTATTATCAGGAAAAGCATACGAAAAAATAGAAGAATCATTATTAACAGAATTAGTTGTGTGCGACACCATTCCTTTAAAACAAAAATCTATAAAAATAAAAGTATTATCTGTTGCGCCATTATTTGCAAGAGCCATCAGAAATGCACACGAGTATAAATCTATAAATTCATTATTCATCACTAAAAAGTAAATTTTTTATGCAAACCATTACCATTAGCGGAAAAGCAAGAACTAACGTAGGTAAAGTTGCCACCAAAGCAGACAGAGTTGCTGGCAATATTCCATGCGTGATGTATGCGGGAAACGAGGTGGTGCACTTCACATCAACTCTATCAGAGCTGAGAGGAATCTTGTAC
>JANNVS010000221.1:0-4718 GCA_031414515.1 Sphingobacteriales bacterium
GGTGCATCTCGATGGAAAGGAAGAAGACCTCGTACACGTCCAGTAGTAATGAATCCAGTAGATCACCCAATGGGTGGTGGTGAAGGAAGAGCATCTGGTGGTCATCCACGTTCTAGAAAAGGTATTCCATCAAAAGGATATAAAACAAGAGATAAAAATAAAGCATCAAGTAAATACATAATCTCAAAGAAATCAAAATAATAGATTAAGAGAATGGCAAGAAGTTTAAAAAAAGGTCCTTATATAGCATACCATTTACAAGGTAAAGTTGATGCTATGAACGCCGCAAGTAAAAAATCGGTAATCAAAACATGGTCAAGAGCATCTATGATTACACCGGAATTCGTTGGACATACATTTGCAGTACACAATGGAAATAAATTTATTCCGGTGTACATAACAGAAAACATGGTTGGACATAAATTAGGTGAATTTTCACCAACCAGACAATTTAAAGGACATTCAGGTAACAGAAAATAATTGAAAAATGGGAGCTAGAAAAAAAATAGCAGCTGATATAAGAAAAGAAGCTAAAAAGTCTGTTTGCGAAGCAAAAGCAGTTGATGTACCAACTTCGCCTCGTAAGATGAGATTATTGGCAGATATTTTAAGAGGTAAAGATATTTTTGAATCTTTAAATATCTTAACATTTTCTACAAAGCATGCTTCTAAAACTTTAGAAAAACTACTTCGTTCTGCAATAGCAAATTGGGAACAGAAATTTGAAACTAAAGCTGACGAAAGCGAATTATTTATTAAAATGATTACTATTGATAGCGGAAGAATGTTAAAACGTTTTCAACCAGCTCCACAAGGAAGAGCTTACAGAATTCGTAAACGTTCAAACCACATTACCTTGCAATTAGCAAGTCGTACATTGGCAAACGCTGAAACAGAAATTGAAGATTCAACAAACGAAAATTAAAAATAAAAGATAATAAATGGGAACTAAGGCTAATCCGATAGCAAATAGGTTGGGTATCATCAGAGGATGGGATTCTAACTGGTATGGCGGCAAAGATTTTAGCGATAAATTGATCGAAGATCAAAAAATTCGTAAATACTTAAACGCACGTATCCAAAAAGGAGGTATTTCTAAAATAGTAATCGAAAGAACTTTAAATAGGATTACGATTTCAATTAATACATCACGTCCTGGAATTATTATCGGAAAAGGTGGAAATGAAGTAGATAGAATCAAAGAAGAGATTAAGAAATTGACGAAAAAAGATGTTCAAATCAATATCGTAGAAATAAGAAGACCAGAAATAGATGCAGCTATCGTTGGTGAAACAGTTTGTAAGCAATTAGAAGCACGTGTGAATTTTCGTCGTGCAGTGAAAATGGCAATTGCATCTGCAATGCGATTAGGTGTTGAAGGTATTAAAATAAAATGCTCAGGTCGTTTAGGTGGTGCGGAAATGGCAAGAAGTGAAGAATATAAAGAAGGACGTACTCCATTACATACTTTCAGAGCAGATATAGATTATGCGTGGAAAGAAGCAGAAACTGTTTATGGAAAAATTGGAGTAAAAGTGTGGATTTGTAAAGGTGAAATTTTAACAAAACGCGACTTGTCACCAAACATAGGAATGGACGAAGGAAGCAAAAAAGGCAGTGATAGACGTGATGACAGAAGAGGTGGTGGTGATAGACGCGATGATAGAAGAGGTGGTGGTGACAAACGTGGTGGTGGTGCTAGTGCTGGAAAACCAAGAGGTGAACGTACTGAAAACAAAGGACCAAGAAAAAAATAAAATAGTTAACTGAAAAGATCAAAGATAAAAGATATGATATTAATATCTCAAATCTCAAATCTCAAATCTAAAATAAGGTGTCATGTTACAACCGAAAAGAGTAAAATTTAGAAGAGTTCACAAGATGAAGATGAAAGGCTTTGCGTACAAAGGTTCGCAATTGTCATTCGGTTCATTCGGCTTGAAATCCTTAGATGAAGGATGGTTAACCGATCGTCAGATTGAAGCAGCTCGTATTGCATTGACCAGACATATGAAACGTGAAGGTAAGGTATGGATTAATATTTTTCCTGATAAACCAATCAGTAAAAAACCAGCGGAAGTACGTATGGGAAAAGGTAAAGGTGCATTAGACCATTGGGTTGCAGTAGTAAAACCTGGAAGAATTCTTTTCGAAGTAGAAGGAGTATCTAGACAAATAGCTGAAGAATCTTTAAAATTGGCTGCACAAAAATTACCGGTATTAACCAAATTTATCGTCAGAAGAGATTATGACGCAGCTAATTAAAAAATAATGAGATGGCAACAACAATAGCATATAGCGAAATAACAGGATGGAATGATGAAGAGTTGAATAACGAATTGTCAGCAACAAAAATGAGATTGACAAAATTACGTTTTAACCACGCAATCACTCCATTGGAAAACACAAATGTTTTAGGGGAAACTAAAAAACATATTGCACGTATCCAGACAGAAATGAAAAAAAGACAATTAACAAAACAAGCATAAATTAAGTGCAGATGACAACCGAGTTAACATTGGAAAGAAAATTAAGAAAAACAAGAACTGGAGTTGTTACTTCTAATAAAATGGAAAAAACAATCACCGTATCTGTTGTTCGAAAACTAAAGCATCCTAAGTATGGAAAATTCTTAAAGAAAACTAAGAAATTTCATGCACATGATGAAAAAAATGAATGCAACATAGGAGACACTGTAAAAATTATGGAAACACGTCCTTTAAGTGCAACAAAAAGATGGAGATTAGTAGAAATCGTTGAAAAGGCTAAATAAAAATGGTACAACAAGAATCAAGATTAAGAGTAGCTGACAACAGCGGAGCCAAAGAAGTACTTTGCATCAGAGTATTGAAAGGCACAAGAGCACGTTATGCTTCTATTGGAGATAAGATCGTAGTATCTGTAAAAGAAGCGATGCCAGGTGGAAACATAAAAAAGAAACAAATATCCAAGGCGGTAGTTGTTAGAACAAAAAAAGAAATTAAACGCAAAGACGGAACATACATTCGTTTTGATGACAATGCAGTAGTATTGTTGAACAACAACGATGAACCAAGAGGCACACGTATTTTCGGTCCAGTTGCAAGAGAATTGAGAGACAGAGATTTTATGAAAATTATTTCATTAGCACCAGAAGTATTATAACATGAGCATACAAGCACAAAAGCGTTTTGCGCCAAAATTAAAAATAAAAAAAGGAGATACAGTCATTGTTATCACCGGTGAAGATCGTGGAAAAAATGGCAAAGTTCTTGAAGTATTTCCAAAAGAAAACAGAGCATTGGTACAAGGTATTAGGATTATTTCTAAACACACTAAGCCATCTGCACAAAATCAACAAGGTGGAATCATTAAAAAAGAATCACCAATAAATATTTCTAATTTAATGCTATCTGTAGGCGGAAACGCTACAAAAGTTGGCAGAAAAATAGAGGATGGAAAATCAGTTAGAATTGCAAAATCAACAGGAGAAATAATAAAGTAATGAGTTACATTCCTACACTAAAGAAAAAGTATACAGAAGTAGTCGTACCCACTTTAAAAGAACAGTACAACTACAAATCAGTAATGCAAGTGCCAAAATTATCTAAGATTGTAATCAATCAAGGTGTCGGCGCAGCGGTTGGAGACAAGAAATTAATAGACAATTCTATTGATGAAATTTCGAGGATTACTGGACAAAAAGCAGTAGCGACTAAATCTAAGAAAGCAATCTCTAACTTCAAATTAAGAGAAGACTTACCAATTGGTGTTCGAGTGACACTTCGTGGACATAGGATGTACGAGTTCTTAGAAAGATTAATGGCAGTTGCTTTACCGCAAGTACGTGACTTCAAAGGTATCAATGATAAATCATTTGATGGCAGAGGAAACTATACATTAGGTATTACAGAACATATCATTTTTCCAGAAATTGACATCGATAAAATATCTAAAATCAGTGGTATGGATATTACATTCGTTACTACTGCAAATACAGATGACGAAGCACATTCATTACTAAAAGAAATTGGTTTACCATTTAAGAAAAAATAAGTATGGCAAAAGAATCAATGAAAGCACGTGACGCGAAGCGTTTGAAATTAATTACAAAATTCAAAGTTAAGCGTGATCAGTTAAAAAAAGCAGGCGACTATACAGCATTGGATAAGCTTCCAAAAAATGCTTCACCAGTTCGCTACAGAAACAGATGTAAGCTAACAGGTCGTCCTCGTGGTTACATTGGATTCTTTGGATTGTCAAGAATACAATTCAGAGACTTAGCAAGCTATGGTAAAATTCCTGGATTAACTAAAGCAAGCTGGTAAGAGAAAATAAATTTTTAAAATAAAAAAGTGAAGGTGGGAAACTGAATTGACACCAATTTAAGTCTCACATCTAAGCGATCTAAAACAAAAAATAGAAATGGTTACAGATCCAATAGCAGATTTTCTAACAAGAATCAGAAATGCACAACTCGCTGGTCACACCATCGTTGACATTCCTGCTTCTAACATGAAGAAAAAATTAACTGAAATCTTACATGATAACGGTTATATCTTAAAATTCAAATTTGAAGAGGATGGTCCTCAGGGAATAATCAAGATTGCATTAAAATACAATCCTGAAACTAAAGAGCCAGCAATCAGAGAATTAATTAGAATGTCTAAACCTGGTTTGCGTCGTTACGCACACGTAGCTGGCATTCCAAGAGTTAAAAATGGCTTAGGTATAGCAAT
>JANNVS010000222.1:0-9156 GCA_031414515.1 Sphingobacteriales bacterium
CGATTTTTATAATATCGATTTCGAGATATGAGATGAGTGCCGAATAGATTGCAATGGTAATCATCATCGGAAAAAGCTGACGAACCGTATCAGATTTATGAAATCTAAAAATAAATGTAAACCATTCCTTTGGGTTATAAGCTATCATACTATAAATTATATTTACTGTTCAATGAGCAAAAATAAAAATAGCCGAAAGTATAAAAATGATTTCTTTCGGCTAAGTATTTTAATTCAGAAACATTATTTAGAAAATAACATTTCTCTGTATTTTGGCAATGGCCACAATTCGTCATCTACAATTGCTTCTAAGCTATCCGCTATATCACGCATTTCATCCATAATTGGTCTTACTTTATCGCAATACAACAATGCTTGTTTTAGTACTATAGTGATGTCGTTTGCTTTTACACGCAATTCAAACATTTCTTTATCCAATTTAATTAG
Organism: Sphingobacteriales bacterium; assembly: GCA_031414515.1. Lineage (GTDB taxonomy): Bacteria > Bacteroidota > Bacteroidia > Chitinophagales > JADIYW01 > JADJSS01. The sequence goes on from JANNVS010000222.1 coordinate 448, forward strand.
CTTGTCTATACCTTCGCAAATTTGTGCTAATATATTTGTTTGAGCAGTGTATAATTTTGCATCAATACCAATATCTTTCAAACCTTTAACATTTGAAATTAATTTATTTTGATACTCTATACATGCTGGAATAACCTGATTTATTACAATCTCGCCTAATGCACGCGATTCAATTTGTATAGCCTTTATATAATTTTCTAAAGCAATTTCATATCGCGCTTCAATTTCTCTATGTGAATAGATTCCTTGTGCTTCAAATAATTTTATTGATTTATCTGACACAAAAGCACCTAATGCAATTGGAGCAGTTTTGTTATTACTCAAACCACGTTTTTTAGCTTCTTTATGCCATTCATCTGAATAATTATCACCTTCAAACATAATGCGTTTTGCTTCTTTAATAGTTTTACGCAATACTTTTAAGATGGCAACATCTTTGTAGTCGCCAGCTTTTATATAATCATCAACTTCTATTTTAAAAATCTTTAGTTGCTCTGCAACAATTGTATTTAAAACAGTCATTGGCAATGCACAATTGGCTGATGAACCTACCGCACGAAACTCAAACTTATTACCTGTAAATGCAAAAGGCGACGTTCTGTTTCTATCTGTATTGTCCAACATTATATCAGGAATTCGATTGTGAATATCTAATCGTAACGTGATATTATCTTGCTCATCAAATTTATCTTCGTCTACTCTTGTTTCTATCATATCTAAAACTTCTTTTAGGTACGAACCTGAAAACACAGAAATAATAGCTGGCGGTGCTTCGTTGGCACCCAAACGATGTTCGTTTCCATGAGATGCTACCGAAGCACGTAATAATTCTTCATGACGATTTACCGCAGCAATGGTATTAATGAAGAAAGTTAAAAACTGCAAATTGGTTCTTGGTGTTTTTCCTGGTGATAATAAATTTACGCCAGTGTCTGTGCCCAAACTCCAGTTATTATGTTTTCCGCTCCCATTAATACCTGCAAATGGTTTCTCGTGAAATAATACTTTTAACTTATGTTTGCTCGACACCCTGTCCATCACATCCATTAATAATGAATTATGATCAACTGCTAAGTTTGCTTCTTCAAACATTGGTGCGCACTCAAATTGTGAAGGCGCAACTTCATTATGACGTGTTCTTACTGGAATACCTAATTTCAAACATTCAATCTCAAAATCTCGCATATAAGCATACACACGTTCAGGTATAGCTCCAAAATAATGGTCTTCCAATTGTTGGCCTTTTGGTGAACGACGACCTAATAAGGTTCTGCCACTCATTACTAAATCTGGTCGCGCATAATACATGGCGGTATCCACTAAAAAATATTCTTGTTCCCAACCTAAAGTCGTATTTACATGTTTCACATCTCTATCAAAGAAATGAGCTACTTCTGTTGCAGCCTGATCTAACACTTGAATAGATTTTAGTAGAGGTGCTTTAAAATCTAAAGTTTCGCCAGTATAAGAAATAAATATAGTCGGTATACATAAAGTTTTTCCGTTTCCAACCGTCATAATAAATGCTGGTGAAGTCACATCCCAAGCGGTGTAACCACGTGCTTCAAATGTTGCACGAATTCCACCTGATGGAAACGAAGATGCGTCTGGTTCTTGTTGTGCTAAGGCATCTGCACCAAACTCTTCAACACCACCTCCACCTTTTGGCATAAAAAAAGAATCATGCTTTTCGGCTGTGGTTCCTGTTAAGGGTTGAAACCAATGAGTGTAATGAGTTGCACCTTGTTTCATTGCCCAAGACTTCATTGCTGATGCCACTTGGTCGGCAATTTCTCTATCTACTTTCTTACCATCTCTTATACATGATGCCAATCGTTTATATGCATCGGAAGGTAAAAATTCTTTCATTTGTTGGTCGCCAAATACTGCAGATGCAAAAAAATCTGAAATTTTTTCTGCAGGTAATTCTACATTTACTTTTGGTCTTGATGAAAATGCAGATAATGCATTAAATCTTGTTTTTGACATATCATACTTTGTTTGAATGCTAAGATGATAAATTTTTGAGCAAATTAAAAGAGAAAAACGGTTTTTATCCAAATTATTTGGAAGAAAGCACAGGAATTTTACTTTCTCTTCTTGACAGACACAATCCAATCAGAATAAAAGGAATCGCAACTGAACGGTAACGTACAATAGCACCAGAATTATTTACAATTAATCCAATTAGAAACAAAGTGCTTAATCCAAAAAGAATAGAGAATAGAGCATAAGGGTTTCTAAATATTGATTTAAAATTTACAGTAACTAACAAGCTAATAAAAACAAAAAGCAAGATAAGTGTTTCAAAGGAAGCAAGATATGTCAAAAAAACATTGCAATCATTAGGCAATGGCCTTATAAACGGATTAGTTATTGCTTCCCACAATAAAATCATTACACCTTGTATATTGTGTGGAATTCCTTCTACTTGAAAAGTCGTATTTCCTGGTGAATTTAGAAAATAGGTTCTCCGAACCGCCAATTCATGTAGTAAGCTAATATTAGGTGTATTATAATCGATAAATAATATCAATAGTAAAAAACTAACAATACAAACGGCAAACATTTTAACAGAAGATTGTTTAAATTCAAATCTTTTATACAAAATCATTGCTGACATCAACGGTAATAAAAAAGCTAAAAGATATATTCTAATGTAACCTAATACAATAAGACCAAAAATGGCAAAAAATACATTGCGCTTCGTATACGTAGATTGTATGATTTCATCTAAATTATATAAAATTGTACCTAATGCAAAAATAACAATGGCTTCTTTGTGTATACCTGAAGTCCAGAAAACTATAGATGGAATTCCAAATAAAATAAATTGCAACACTTTCTTACTGTTTACTTTATTCTCAAAGAATAAATATAAATTATACGTTCCGATAAATGATAAAAAAGCAAATACAATGGCATGTACATTATAAACACCAAAAGAAAATGGTCTGATTAAAGCATTTAACCGCACTAAAAAATAATTACTACTATCAAACCAAAAACTCATCGAATCTGTATACGATAATAAGTATTTTGGAACTGGTGTAAAATCATTGGAGCCTATGGCTAATTTGAAATAAGTAAAAGGATCTGATTTTAATGCATTATATACAATATTTCCATCATTAAAATAGGTGTAAGTATCGCTTCCTCGAAGCATTCCACTTTTATATAAATAGCCAAATAAAATAGCACTAAACGCTTTTAAAGAGAACCCAACTAATAATACCTGTCTGCTGATTGAATCCGTTTTAAAGAAACGAGTACTGTTTATTATAAATAATAAAAGTAGAAAAAATGCTAGTGGGCTTATTAATTCCTGTATCATGTGAGACGATTCTGTAAAAATAAACAATTTATTTTAATGATAATAACTAATCTGTTTTGGTTCCAAAGAATTAACTATTTTTGCCCTAATACTTAATAAATGTCAACCAAAATCCATCAACCTGTTGTTACAGAAGAAACGGCAAAATCCATAGGTTTATTGCCCGAAGAATACAAAAAAATTCAAGATATACTTGGCCGAATTCCAACTTTCACTGAATTAAGCATCTATTCTGTAATGTGGAGTGAGCATTGCAGCTACAAAAACTCTATTAAATATCTAAAGAAGTTGCCACGTAAAGGCAAAGCACTCTTAGTGGAAGCTGGTGAGGAAAATGCAGGTTTAGTAGATATAGGCGATGGCTGGGCTTGTGCTTTCAAGATAGAATCACACAACCATCCAAGTGCAGTAGAGCCGTTTCAAGGTGCGGCAACTGGCGTTGGTGGCATTTCTCGTGATATTTTCACCATGGGTGCGCGACCAATCGCATCCTTAAATTCATTACGTTTCGGAAATCTCGAAAATAAACGCACACAACATCTATTAAAAGGTATAGTAAAAGGTATTTCGCATTATGGAAATTGCTTTGGCGTGCCAACTGTTGCTGGTGAAGTATATTTCGACGATTGCTATCAAGTAAATCCATTGGTAAATGCGATGTCGGTTGGTATTGTTCGTGTAGGTGAAACTATTTCCGCCACTTCAGAAGGCGTTGGAAATCCAATTTATATAGTTGGTGCAAGTACTGGAAAAGACGGCATTCACGGTGCAACTTTTGCTTCTGAAGATTTAGGTGAAGATGCAGAAGATAAAATTCCATCAGTACAAGTTGGCGATCCGTTCACCGAAAAATTATTATTAGAAGCTACACTTGAAGTAATTAAAACTGGTGCAGTTGTTGGTATGCAAGATATGGGTGCGGCTGGTATTACTTGCTCCACCAATGAAATGAGTGCGAAAGGAAAACACGGCATGATAATCTGGTTGGAAAAAGTACCAACACGTCAGAGAAATATGCAGCCGTTTGAAATCCTGTTATCAGAATCGCAGGAACGCATGTTGATAGTTGTAGAAAAAGGAAAAGAAAGTTTAGTAGAAGCTGTTTTCGATAAATGGGATTTGCATTGTGCTATCATCGGCGAAGTGACTGAAGGCAATCTAGTGCAATATTATATGAATGATGAATTGGTTGCCGAAGTTCCTGCGGATACGTTGGTGCTTGGTGGTGGCGCGCCTGTGTACGACAGACCATTTAAACAACCGAGCTATCATGCGAAAAGAGATGAATTTATTTTGGATGACAAAGTGCCGTTTCCGAAAAGTTATATAGAAGTTGCAAAGCTATTAGTACAAAATCCAAATATTGCATCTAAACGTTTTATTTATAAGCAATACGACTCGATGGTAGGTATTAATAATGCAAGTACAAACCGACCAAGTGATGCAACGGTAATTCGCTTGAAAGATTCTAAAAAAGGATTAGTGGTTACGGTAGATTGCAACTCGCGTTATGTACATGCAGATGCGTACAAAGGCGGTGCCATTGCCGTTTCTGAAGCAGCGCGAAACATTACTTGCACTGGAGCAAAACCAATTGCAATTACAAATTGTTTGAATTTTGGAAATCCTTATGATGAAGAAGTGTACTGGAATTTTGTGCACGCATTGCAAGGCATGAGTGATGCTTGTATACAATTTGAAACACCGGTAACTGGTGGTAATGTGTCGTTTTATAATCAATCACCAAACAGAGCTGTGAACCCAACGCCAACTATTGGAATGCTTGGTATTATTGATGATGTTGACAATATTATGACACTGGATTTTAAAAATGAAGGTGATTTAATTTATTTAATTGGCGAATGTAAAAACGATATTTCGAGTTCAGAATATTTAGTGCATTATCATAAAGTAGAATTATCGCCTGCTCCACATTTTGAATTAAAAGAAGAAGCACAAACACAAGATGCTGTTGCAAAATTAATTGCAACCAAACTGATAAAATCTGCACACGATTTAAGCGAAGGTGGTTTGTTTATTGCGGTGTTAGAAAGTGCCATGATAAATAATTTGGGTTTTGAAATTACCACTTGCGAAAGCATACGCAAAGATGCCTGCTTATTCGGCGAAGGACAAAGCCGTGTGGTTGTTTCTATTGATGCTAATGCAAAAGATAGTTTTGAAAGCTTCTTAAACGCAAACAATATTCCAAACCGTTTTTTAGGAACTGTAAAAGGAAAAAATATTTTAATTGACGATGAAAACTTTGGAAGTATTTCTGAATTCAAAGATTTGTACGATACTGCAATTGAGAAGTATTTTGTATAAGTTACTTTATCTGTGATTTTTGTACTTTATTTATTTATATGAATACACTTTATATTTTATCCATAATCCTAAATTTATTCTTCCTTCTTGCTATCCTTTATTTAATTGTAAACGGAAAAAAGCATATAAGGGCATTTATTTTAAAATATGTGATTGATGTAAGACATGAACAAAGGTTAACCATGTTTCGATCCTGTCCGGATAAAAAAGGAGCCATTATTTTTCTTGGTGACAGCATCACAGAAGGCGCTCACTGGAATGAACTATTTGATGATAATAATATACTTAACAGAGGTATTGGCGGAGATACAAGCTCAGGAGTTTTGAAAAGAATAGATGAAATTACCAGACATCAACCTTCAAAAATATTTATTTGTATTGGTACTAATGATATAGCTTATTGTATTAAAATAGCTGAAATCATTCCGAACTACCAATTAATTATTGATGCCATAAAAGAGCAGACTCCAAAAACTATAATATATATTCAATCTGTTTTGCCTGTTGGGGAAAATATTATACTTGGACACAACAATAAATCTATTTTAAAATTAAATGAAGAAATAAAAAAATTGTGTGCCGTTCAAAACATCAATCATATTGACTTACACAAAGCGTTTACTAATGATGAAGGTTGTCTGAAGGAAGAATATACGAACGACAAGCTGCATCTCTTGGGAAATGCTTATCTGGTTTGGAAGCATGAAATAGCCGGGTATATTAATGAATAAAAGCTCCAGCCGTCGTTGGTTTCCAACCAACGAAATACCATACCAAAAGTTGTTGGTACACTTCAAACTTGCTCAATTATGCAACTTTACTTTGCGCAGTTAAATAATTTAATTCTAAATTAGAACAATGAACACAAATTGGATAATTGTCGGAATAGTATTGGTTGCCGCAATTCTATTAGTCATTTTTCTGATAAAACAAAACAGAAAGGATGAAAAAGAGTTGATAGAGTATTTAGATAAGGAAGAATCCGAACCTAAGAACGATGAATAATTCCTGTCAGCTGTCATGCAGTTGTAAATACACAAATAATATAATTATCCTGTAAAATTCTGTAACATTTTCCTTATTAAATCTTTCACCTTTGTTGTGCGATAATTCTTTTACATACTTCTACCTGAAGAGGAAATGAGTGTAAACAATAAAATGACTATTATGAAATACGAAATAGAAATAAAATCACATGCTTTTTTTGAGCGCATCGCTGCCAGTGTAACTAAATTTATCGGTAGCACCATAGCATTTATTATAGCGTTGTTTATAATTGTTTCCTGGGCTGCAAGTGGTCCTTATTTTGATTTTTCCGACCGATGGGTAATGTTTATTCATATTGTAACAACTGTTATCACCTTTTTGATTGTTTTCTTATTACAAAAAGCGCAGAATAAAGATTCAATGGCTATTCAGCTGAAGCTGAACGAACTGGTGGCGGCAAATGCATTAGCCAGCAACCGGTTGGTAAATATAGAGAATATAACAGATGAAGAAATGAAGGTCATTCAGAAATACTATGCGCAGTTAAGCGAATTTGTGAAAGGTGAAGAAAATTCACAACAAGCGCATTCCATTGATGGAACGATAGATATAAGTAATGGAGACGAAAGTTAAAAGTATAGACTAATATTTCCATTGCAAATACAAACAAAAACACTCAAAGTTTAGCATAGCATAACTTGTGAAGATAAATAAGTTGAGTTTTATACTTACACGCTCAAAACAATCAATATTTACTTGCAATGTATTAAATAATACTTGCAGTGAATAATAGCTGTATTACACCGGATAAAATGTGTATTGCACTGTATGAAAAATCACATACATTGAATGAATAGTGTATTACATTGAATAAATAGTGTATTGCAGTGTTTAAATAATGTATTGCACACTTTAATAAATGTATTGCATGCTTTAATAAATACATTACATACTTTAATTAGTTACATACACGCTTTAAAAGCTTCTTTGCAATCATTAACTATTCATCTGCAATAAACAGTGCGTAAATTTCGTTTTACCAGGAAAGAATATAGCATGTTACAGTTAGATATTGTAGGAATTATGAACGACAGAGAAATTTACAACCCTAACAACTTCTTATGTCAGAATGGATTCACACCGCACACCGCGAGCCGCTTGTTAAACAACAAAGTGAAAAGCATAAGTCACCAACACATGGAAAAACTTTGTCTGCTCTTACACTGCACACCTAATGATTTATATGTATGGAAAACTGCTGATAAAGAAAGTAAAAATCCAAACCAGCCAATGCACAATCTAATACCAATTATTAAAAAACCATTTATCTCAAGCAAATTACAACTGTTGCCGATGGAAAAACTAAGAGAAATAAAGAAAGCAATAGAAGAAGTAATGAAAAGTGCCTAAAATAAAAAGGCGAATGTATTGTTCTTGTTCTTTTCCGATAATTGATTTAGCTAAGGAAGTACTGTAATTTATTTTCTTCTTTCTTCTTTTTCTTTCACCACAATCTTAGTGCTTGCGACTTCAATTTTATATTTCTTACCTTTCATTTTTTCGTCTTTAATATTAGCAAGCAATGATTTTAATTTGATTTCTTTCACGGCTACAAATGAAGAAAAATCTTTCACCTCTATCAAACCAATATCCTCTCTTTCCAGTTGTCCTTTTTGTGCTAAAAAGCCAACGATGTCTACTTTGTTTAATTTGTTTTTCTTACCACCATTAATATAAAGCGTAGTAAATTCAGGAACTTTAGGCAATGGATTATTTGTTGATACTTCCATCACATCTATTGTTTCTTCTACATAAGCAGGTCGTTTCTCCTCTTTATGTAAAATAAGATATGCCGTGCCAGATGCATGCATACGTGCCGTTCTTCCGTTGCGATGAATAAACTCATCTTCCGTTGAAGAAGGATGATAATGAATCACGTGTTTCATTTCAGGAATATCCAAACCACGTGCTGCCAAATCTGTAGTGATTAAATAATTAATGCTGCCATTTCTGAATTGCACCAACGAACGTTCTCTGTCATCCTGATCCATACCGCCATG
>JANNVS010000223.1:0-7979 GCA_031414515.1 Sphingobacteriales bacterium
TCTTATTTTAGGATTTGTGGTAATTCCAGGAATTTTATTAATTAATCAATCGTTGGATTTGCCAAATTATAAATTTGGATTTTTCTTAGGAATTTTAGCAGCATTTTTGGCAGCATTTTTTAACATTCTAAATAAAAAATATACGCAAGACATAGAACCAAATACCATTACGTTTGTACAACTATTTAGTGGTTGGATATTTTTGTGTTTTTGTTTACCATTTTATATAAAATTTAATCCAGGCAATTTTCACTTACCTGATTTTAAAGATTTTATTTTCTTGCTGATATTATCAATTTTTTGCACGGTGATTCCGTACAATTTATTTTTACGTGCGTTGAAAGCGAGTAATGCGTTTACCACTTCTTTAATAAATAATTTAGAACCGATTTACGGAATTATTTTAGCCATCATTTTACTACAGGAAAACAAAGAACTCAACTGGCAATTTTATTTAGGTGTTTCCATTATTTTATCTGCCGTTTTTGCGCATGCTTATTTGAGTAATAATAGTAAAGTAGTAAGTGATTAGTAATAAAAGTTTTATTTCGTGCTTTATAGTTTACAAAAAAGATTGATTATATTTGATAAAATAAACGCTGCCGAGTAGCGCATATAAACAAGTTATGTTCACACTTTAATGGCTACACAATTTCAAATAAATGACTCATTAAATTGAAAAAAAAACAAAAATATCACTTTATGAATTGGCAATTTCTTTTGCAAACTCAATAGTTGAGCATTTAAATAAAAATGACAAATAAGGCAATGCTGGTTCAAGTAAATTTAGAAGTCAATAGAACCTACATCAATAAATAATTGTTTAAAGATCCTGTAAGTTCTGAACTTGTCCCTGGTTAAGAGAAGCATTTAAATAATTGATGTGTTTTACACCTATCATTTTGGTTAATAGAAACTATGAATACACTCTTTATATTTCTAATTTCCTTCCCATATTTTTTTTACTGCTTCCCAAACTGACTTTCTAAATTCGATACTTCTCCAAATTTTATTACTTCTGTTATTTTCTTCAATTTTGTTTCGTAACAATTGTAGTTCTGATGCCACTTTCGGGTGTTCATAACACATAGATTCTACTTTTCTTTCTTCTTCTTTGGTTAATGCACCAAGACAATAATCCTGCAATATCCCACTTGTGATATATTCCCATTCGTTCATTTAAAATAATTATTTAAATGTTATATAAATTCAGATAAAAGGACAGCTATTACCATTTATAATTTAATATCACACTAGTTATAAAAAGAATATTAATTTATTGCAGATAAAGAGTTTTTAGCATTCCAAGCCCTTTTCTTGCTCTGGTTTTAACTGTACCCAACGGCAAGCTCATAATTTGAGCAGTTTGTTCGTGCGTCCAGCCATAAAAGAAAACCATATCAATCACTTCGGCATACTTTGGATCGAGCTGTAGTGCCTTTTTTCTAAAGTCTTTCACTTCTAACTCACTCATATTAAAAGCAGAAGTACTCATAAATTCTTTATTTTCTGAATATAAATCAAGATTTACATTTAACAATTGTTTCCTATAGCCTGATGAACGTAAGTAGTCAATTGCTAAATTTCTTGCAATATTCAACATCCAGGTATAAATAGTTCCTCTTTCTGAATCAAATCCATCAATATGTTTCCAGATTTTCACAAAAGTATCCTGTAGTAAGTCATTAGCCACATCAGTATGTCTAACAAGTTTTATTAATACACCATATAATGCACCACTATACTTATTGTATAATATATTAAATCCTTTCTCGCTATGTGATTTAATCATTTGAACCAGTAATGCTGTATCACTAATTCTCTCAGCATCCATAATACTTAGTGTTTTTGGGGTACTCAGAGTTTGCATTGGAGAATATCTATTTATTGTTATCATTTTTAATGGAAATTTTATATTAAAGAAGTTGTATCTTACTTTTACAAAAGTATAGTTGGCATAACATCCATGAAATAGTGAGAATCACTATTTTTCAAATATGCATGTAAACAAATAGGGCATTAAAATTAATTCAATAAAGAAATGCAGGAAACCAATTTAAGAAGAATGCAGGATGCTGATATCCTATATAAAAGGATAGTGGCCATGTCTGCTTCATTTATCAAATATGATGGCATAGGCGAAATAGAACGCTACAGACAAGAAGCAAACCTGTTACTTAACGGAATAAGTGGCACAGATGCTGTCATCGCTATTTTTGATCATTTGAACTATACTTCTGTGTTGGAAGTGGGTGCAAAAGAATTTTGGGGCCACCTTCCGGATGTACCTTTAACAGATAAAATGCCACAGATAATGAGTCTACTGGAAAAAGAATACCAAGCATTTTATACAGATTCGGTAAAATGGTTTACCGAAGTGCTCGATAAGATTCCATTTACTCAGAGCATGAACATACAAATTTTTCATTGTGGAATAAGATATAAATTGCTGGATGATAAACCTATCTGCCTATTTTCAAAAGGATCACCAATACATTACGATGTAAACAGAAAATTTAGTTATACTTTCAATTATGTGCAGAATATAAATCACCTGCTCAAAAAAGATTTTCGGAATTATTGGATACGGATTTCTTATGGAGAAAACAATGAATTTGTACATACTTTTCATTCAAAAGAAAAACTGTCTTCAACTAAAGACATTTTATCTGTTAGAGAAAAAGAAATTTTAAGACTTATTGCAGAAGATTATGATACTAAAGAAATTGCTGATCGCCTTTTTATTAGTACAGCTACCGTTGGAAATCATAGAAGTAATATGATAGAAAGAATAGGTGCAAGAGACACAACTGCTTTGGTTCAATTAGCTAAAATGGCCTGTATTATCTAAATATAGGTAAACGAATCTAAAATGCTTAAGAATCTATTCTGCTCGATATACTCCATAAAATATTCTATTCACCAGGATGATAAACACGTTCGGCACTTTTCATCACATCTTCTTTTTTTAAAGACATGGTTTTGGTTTGTTCGTTTACGAATAATTCCATTTGATCGGTATAGTGTTTGCTTTTTGGATGTGTAGAAGCGCCAAACGGTGAAATAGATTGTATTTCCACACCTTCTTTGCTAAATTTCATAAGCTGGAAATAACCATCGCCTGCAGTTACTTTATAAAAACCTTTTTCTTTATCATATTTAGTATCTACAGCACGCGGCACTTCAGATAAACCACTTATCGGATAGTTTTTATCACCACGCGATAAGTGTTGCACTCGTCCTAATTCAACATCAATGGTTTTGAATTTATCTAACAAATATTTTTTAGCTTTGGTTAATGCATGCACCACTTCAGATTCAGTTAATGGTTTTTCTTTTATCATTAAAAAAGCATACGGCAATTTTAATTTACCAACCATAAATTTATTAGTGAGCATTGCCAAACCAGCATTTTTATCTTTTGCATCACCACTTAAATTCCATGCTTTAATTTTTGCAATCGCATCGCGTAAATCAGGATATGCTTTTTCGTCTAACGTAAATAGTTGTTTAAAATTACGCATGTATCTTCCGTTGGCATCATAACTTTTATCGTATTTAATTCTTTGAAAATCCTGCCAAGTAAATTTTCCCTGATGCTCATTTAATAAACGCGAAAAACGTTCGTTTCTGTTATACGTAAATAGTTGCAAGCCTACAAAATAATCTTTAGAGTTTTCGTCGTAAGCTGTAGCCTGCAAAGGCGTTCCGTTACAATTAAATAAGAAACCACATTTCGGATTCAAGTATTTTATCTTTCTTTCGTACGGCAATAATTTTGTCCATAAATATTTTGAAGACGTGCCTTCTAAAGGACGATTCCAATTCAACGTAGAATCGCGCAATGGAATTTTTCCATCAGATAAAAAGAAAATATTTCCATCTCTATCACCGTATGTAATATTAAACAATGGCAATGCTTCCATCTTCACAACTTTCTCAAACTCTTCAAAGTTTTTTGCTTTATTCATCAAAAACCATTCTTCTGCTTGTCTTATATCCATCGCCGATGGATAGCGCAACGCATACCAACCGTTTTTGGTTTTAAAAACTGGACCAAAAACAGAAACAGGAATCTTTTTTTTCACAGGTAATTTAATTCCACCTAATTTTATTTTTAAGTGGATGGTTTTAAACTCAAATTTTTTCCATGCGCCATCATACCAGTAAGAATCGTGGTTACGGCTTAGTTTTAGTTTATATACATCACCAAAATTATGATAATCTGTTGTATGAGCCCAACCTAAATTTTCATTACAACCAACCATCACAGAAACGCAACCTGGAAACACACCACCAAGCGCGTTCCAGCCATCTTCGCTGTTTATATGTGCTTCGTACCAAGCGAGTGCGCCTTCTAGTGGTTGGTGTGAATTGCTCAACAACCATGTTTTTCCATCTTCTGTTCTTGATGGTGCAATTGCCATTGCATTAGAGCCGCTGCCTTTTTCGTTTGGTTGAAAAACTTCGTCAGCAATATTATCTTTTATAGCTTTCAAATCTAAACCGGCACCAGCCAATAAAATTCCTACGCCTACATAACTTTTAATTACATCTTGTGGCGAAAATGGAAACGAAGATTTTACTAATACTTCTTCTGGATGTTTTACTGCGTATTCGTTTACGGCTTGAATATATGCAGCAACTATTTTTCTAAATTCAGGTGATAATTTTTTTTCATAATTATTTTCTACCAATGTATCAACACCAAAAAACTGAAAACCGAAATCAAACAATACACCATCTTTTCCTTTTAATGAACCTAATAAGTTTTTAGCTGGTAAAAGATTATATTGAATAAGTTCAAAAGCATCTTCGCAATGTGCGTATGCCAAACCGTAGGCAGCATCTGCATCAGCTTTACCATATATATGCGGTACGCCAAATGTATCGCGTACTATCGTTACATTCTTGGGATTGACTTGAGCATTAGCTATGAAAGCAGTCAAAGAAAATAAAAAAAGAAATTGCAGTTTTTTCATATTATAAAATATTTTTCTAAGATAGTAATATTTGAATTACCTTTAAAGTATTATGATAGATTTTGATAAACTTAAAGTTGAATTCCCCTTTTTAAATGAATTGAATGCTAGCGATGTTTTTGATTTTTTGAAACATGTACAGACGCAACAACTAAAGCCAGGCGATGTTTTTCTAGAAGAAGGATCGCAAAAAAACAATCTTTATTTCATCACCAAAGGTTTGATACGCTCTTACTATATTAATGAAAAAGGTGAAGAAATCACAAACCGTTTACGTTATGAAAATCAGCTTATTGCCTCATATGAGATTCTGTTTTTCAACCAAACATCTCGTTTTAATTTTCAGGCTATAGAGCAAACAGAATTATTAGTTATCAATTTTATTGAATTACGTAAAATTATAGAACAAAACACAAAATTAGATACTGGTCGCAGGTATTTCATGATGAAAATACTTAGTGAATCACTAGCTGCAGTAGATGATTTTATTTTACTTAGTCCTGAACAACGCTACCTCAAGTTTATACAAGACCATCCTGTGTTACTTAATCGCGCTCCTATTAAATATATAGCAAACGTGCTTGGTATTACGCCAGTTTCGCTTAGCCGTATCCGCAAAAGAATTTCCTACAAAAAACAGTAATTATCTTTTGTTAACGTAGTTTGTTTTCTAGTATTTTAATTTTGAATGGTTAATACATTCAACGTTTGAAAAAATAAAGAAAATAATGGAAACTTTTGCAACCGGATTACAATATGTCTTACCTCTTTTCATATTACTCATTTTGATAGAAATGATAGTAGCAAAAATTAGAAACAAAGATGTAATCAAAATTATGGATTCTGTTTCGAGCTTAAGTTCAGGTATTACCAATGTGCTTAAAAAAGTTTTAGGTTTAACAATATATATTTTTACTTATGATTTTTTATTAGAACACCTGGCTATTTTTCATTTTAAATCTTCGGTATTACAATATGTTATTGGATTCTTTGCAATAGACTTTTACGTATACGTGAATCACAGATGGAGGCATCGATACAATGTACTCTGGAATAATCATGTAATTCATCACAGCAGTGAAGAATATAATTTGCCTGTTGCCCTGCGGCAAACCATAAGTGATTTTGTTGACATTTATTTTTTTCTGATTATTCCTGCCGCTATTTTTGGAATACCATCAGACGTAATGTCTATACTTGCGGTTGTTATGTTATTTGGTGGATTCTGGTATCATACACAGCTTATCGGAAAGCTTGGATTTCTGGAGAAAATAATTGTGACGCCATCGCACCACCGCATTCATCATGCTATCAACCCAATCTATATTGATAGAAATTTTGGTGGAATTTTAATTATTTGGGATAAACTATTTGGCACTTTTCAGGAAGAATTACCAGAAGAAAAACCAATATATGGTATTACAAGGCAAGTAAGCTCTTGGAATCCGATAAAAATAAATTTTATGCACATCACGCTTCTGCTAAAAGATGCATGGCGTACAAAAAACATCAAAGATAAATTTAGAATTTGGTTTAAACCTACAGGCTGGAGACCAGAAGACGTAGTAGAAAAGTATTCGATATCATACACAGAAGATGTCTATAAACAAGAAAAATATATGTCTGTTGTAAGTACTTATTTAAAAACTTGGTTAATCGTACAGTTATCCATAACATTTTTAATAATGATGTTCCTGATAATACAATTAGTTGAAATTTCAAAACCAGCCATATTTGTATATGGATTTTTTATCTTCTATTCTGTTTACTGCTATACTTCTTTAATGGACAGAGACAGGTATGCCTGGTTGTTTGAGGTATTCCGCTTATTGTCTGCAGTAGTTATCATAAACTATTATGATGGCTGGTTTACACTTAATAATTTCTTGCCATTTGGCACTACAATCGTAATATTGTATTTAATTATTTCCACCTTTGTAAGTATCGCTTTTGAGTTTTTTGAGTTTAAAAAAGAGACACAACCTCTTAGCACAAGTGTATAATATTTGCCTAACTAAGCTTTTTTAGCTTACTAATAATAAGTTATTTTCTAATGCAGAAATACATTTAATAAATTAATGTAATTTAGCTTCATGCAAGAAAAATCACTTGGTTTAAATCCTGAATTATTAAGAGATTTAGTAGAAATGAAAATGCCATTTGGTAGGTTCAAAAACAGAATTTTGTGTGATTTACCAGTTTCTTATTTAGAATGGTTTGCACGCGAAGGATTTCCACAAGGAAAATTAGGAATGTTGCTATCAACTATATACGAAATCAAAATAAATGGATTAGAAGATTTGTTGAAACCGTTGAAGAAGTGAGAATTGGGATTTGAGATTTAGAATTTATTTATACGAATTTCTATCGACCATGGACAGTGGACTATCAACCAAAAATCATTAACTTTGCTACATGACATTTGAAGAACGCGCACTACATTCGGAAACACATATTTTTAAAGCTGTATTTCCTAATACAACGAACCATTATGATACACTTTTTGGAGGTACTGCCATGCAATTAATGGATGAAGTTGCTTTTATTACAGCTTCACGTTTTGCACGACAGAAAATGGTGACTATATCTTCTGATAGAATTGATTTTAACGTACCCATTCCAAGTGGCACAATTATTGAATTGGTTGGAAGAGTTACAAGAATGGGAAATACTAGTTTAGATATAAGTGTTGATATTTATATTGAACTTATGGATTCTGACAAACGTGAGAAAGCAATTACAGGTGTATTTAAATTTGTTGCAATTGGCGAAGATAAGAGACCGATTAGGATTGATATTAGCTCTATTAAACAAGACTAAAGAATTTGAGAATTAAGATTACATATCTCAGATTTAGAAATAACATGAAAAAGATATTAATTATAATTTTAGTTTGCGTGAAAATGGAAGGTTTTGCACAGCAAACTGGTATGCATATTGAACATGATGCTACTTGGCAACAAATTTTAGACAAAGCAAAAAAAGAAAATAAATTTA
>JANNVS010000224.1:0-9759 GCA_031414515.1 Sphingobacteriales bacterium
TGCACAAGAAGCATTTGGACCAAATATTATTGGCGCACCAGTTTCTTTGCTTAAGTCTACATGACCAGAAACGAAATCTGCATGAAAGTGTGTTTCAAAAATATATTTTATTTTTACAGTATCCTTTTTCGCTCTTTCCAAATATGGTTTTATTTCCCGTAATGGATCGATAATAGCTGCTTCACCATTAGAAGTGATATAGTATGCGCCTTGTGCTAAGCATCCGGTATAAATTTGTTCGACTTTCATTTTATTTTTTTTATAAGTTGGATAAATAATTCTGTATCTACTCTTTTGCTAAAAGAATTATAACAACTATCAAATGTTTTCAATGTGAATAGTTTTTCGAAAAGAAGTGTATATTCAGATTTAGAACCACCAAAAGGAGGACCTTTAAAATCAAATATTTTGTTGAAGAGAACGCCTGCTAGTTTTCCATTCTCAGTTAATAAATCATGCATTTTCTGGATATATTTTTCGCGCAAAACTGGTGAGATTGCACAAAAGAAAGTTTGTTCCAAAATTAAATCATATTCGCCTACATGTTCAAAAAAATCTCCTAATATTATTTTAATAGATGAGTTTCCAGAGAACTTTCTTTGTATTTTTTCTACTAAAGTTGGTGAAATATCTATGACTGTTATATTGGTAAAACCCTTTTCTAAAAGGTAAGCTGCTTCATATGTATTGCCACAGCCTGGAATTAGAATTCGTATATTTTTGTCAGAGAGCTGGTCTATGTATTTTTTTAATGGAGGTGAGACTTCTCCTAAATCCCAGTTGGTAATTTTTGACATATATTGGTTATCCCAAAAATCTTTTCCTAAACCTTCATCACAACTCGTAATGCAGCATTTATCTTCTGTTATCTTTTTATTTTCCATTTATTTGAGTATTGTTTCTTTTAGAATTATATAAATAGCCATAATTAATACAAACCAACCAAAAGCAGTTTTTAATTTATCACCTGAAATTTTTTTGGATAATAATATTCCGATAAAAATACCTAGAACCGCAGAAAAAGTAAATTTTAAAAGTAATATCCAGTCAATAATTTGATTGCCTTGTAAGTCACCCGTAAATCCTATTAATGATTTTGCAGCGATAATAAAAAGTGAAGTGCCTACAGCTAATTTCATTGGCATACGAGCTAAAAGTACTAGAGCAGGAATAATTAAAAATCCACCACCAGCGCCCACCAGACCAGTTAGTAAGCCTACAATAGTTCCCTCTAACAGAATAAGCGGATAGTTATATTTGATAAGAATATTTCCAACATTCTCTTCATTATTTTTTGTAGGGATAATCATACTTATAGATACCAAAATCATTACAGTTGCAAATAATAACATTAATGCAATTGATTTAGTCATTGCAAAAGAACCAACCATGAATAGTTGTTCAGGTATAAATGGAACCAACCACAATCGAGTGGCATATACAGCAATAATAGATGGTATTCCGAAGATGAATACCGTTTTAAAATCAACTCTTTTGTGTATGGTACTTTGAATGCCACCAACTAAAGCGGTTGTGCCGACAATAAACAATGAATAAGCTGTAGCAAGAACCGGATTAATACCTATTACATATACTAAAATAGGTACAGTTAAAATAGATCCACCACTTCCAATCAACCCAAGTGAAATACCTACTAATGCTGCTAATAAAATACCTATTATTTCCATAGTATAAATTTAGTTAAATGCAAAGATAAAAGAACTGTTATTTGATATTGGTAACAATAGTTACTTAGCACTAAACTGGATATGTCATTGATTTTAATAGAATATAATGATGATTATGTATTTACAGAAGTGCTTTTTAGGCATGGAATTTGTCTTTATGTTTTTTATTCACCTTTTTTTGTATTATTTTGTAAATCGATTTCTTATAAATTTCTAATTCTAAAAAGTTAAAATTAGTAATAGTAGTATAATCATCAATAATTATATTGTACCTCATTTCAAAAACAAGTAAATAACTATAAATAAATCTAAATGAAAAAAATACTGGTTACAGCTTTTACATTAGTTATTTTTATATCTGGAAATTTTATTCTAAATGCTGGTGATAACAAGAAGAATACGACACCGCTTTCAATACCCAAAGATTTGAAAGCAGAGAAACGAAAGGCTGATTCAGTAGCCTATGCAAACTTTACTATTGATACTAAAGACTATACCTATCAAAGCACACCTAATGAAGTTTTATTAACGAACGGAATGAAAATAAATATTATTAAGTTGACTCGGTTTTCTCTTCCTAGAGGTGTTGCTGTTGTAATTCCGGATGATATTTCTCAGCGTTTTGCATATGAACTGGCAGAAGTAGAAATTAAAGCAACCAATACAACATCTGCAGTAATTAAATTAGGTGATGGTGCGACAGGTTCATTGTTTGCTTCGATTAAATTATATAGTATTGAAACTGTTTCAAAGCCATTTGTTTCACAATATTCTTTATCATTTGGTTCTATTTATAATATGATGGAACCAGCACAACCAGAAAAACTGATACCTGTATTTAAAGAAACACAGGCAATGATAAATGACACCTATAAGCCAGGTGAAACAAAATCTTGCAAAGGAATTATTGTATGTTTAGCCAAAGCTGCCAAGAAAATAGATAAGGTAGTAATCTATACACAGGAATTCGGTGCGAATAAGTCGTATGGATTTCCTGTAATCTTATAATTTGAATCATTTAGCTTTTCATCAACCCTTTTTCATAAAATTGCTGAGTAATCCATTCGTCACAATATTTTGGATGAATAGCTTGTTGTATTCTAGCATGTTTCCATAATTCTGGAATTGTATTTGGCAAACGATTAAAATACCGGAAAGCGGATGGTAATGTGCCGAACATGCATTCTGCGAGTAAGAAATGCGCATCTTCTCTTGCTATTCCAGAAGCTCTTATCATCTGGCGTTCAGATGGATTTATGCGATATCTTTTTACATAACTTAAAAGACGTGTGTGATATTCTTTATCTTCCGTTATAGCCATTACAGAATTATATCGTGGATGTGTTTTATCCAGCATTTGTTGTGTTTGTTTTACCATTTCTTCCAGTCCGTCTTCAAACTGGTCAAGAAGTTGTAAATCATATACAGGATTTGCATGTACGACTTCCAACAGATGGCAAATAATAGTATCGCGCGGCACGCGAATGCCAATAGGGTCTGAGATGCCTGATGGATCGTTTAATAAACGAAGTAGTTGATGAAATGTAAAATTGATATTTTTGGTTTTGTAATAACTTTTTGCACCTGGTGAAATAAAATAACGCAACATGTCAAATGCACCAAACCATAGTTGTTTTTGTGATGGAATTTGTTCAATAAAACCAATTTGCTGCAATCGTTGTAATCGTTTTTTTTGTTCAGGTAAATAAAATGTATTGAATAAAGTAATGATAAGTCTGCCTGTTTTGTTTATTATAACAGATGGTGAACCTATAGCTCTGAAAATTAATTTTACAGGATGTTGCCTGAGTCTGTCGGTTGCTGTTTCATTTTCGACTTCTTCGTTGTCAGGTTTTAAATAATCCTCTAAAGCAATAGTTTTATTGTCTGCAATTGTTCTGCCGTAACTGTCAATTTTTATTTCAGGTAAAATGTACACTCTATATTTGTTTGAATAATGTAAATATAACTGGATTTTGTAAGAAAAAAACAGGTATGATATAAAGAAGCGATATGTTATTTAACTTCTAATTTGTCAGCATTATCTTTTACGTAGAATGCACATATAATTATCCAAAGTAGAATGATGCCTTCAATTATTCTTTGTATGATGCCAATATTTGGTGCGTTCATATTTGCTAGAAATTTTCCTACAAGATAAATAGTAACTGCGCCGCAGAGCATCCCACTTACTGCCACAAATTTTCCATTTTTCCATTTGTTGGCGTTTATGCCAATTAATAATAATGATATTGGTGTGATTAAATAAGTTAATAAACCAGTAAACTCATGAATCAATTCTGAAGAACTTGGTGGCAATAAATTATCTTTGTTGATTTCATCTAATGGAAATAAAGAACAAATTACGGTACCTAATCCATAGAAAATGCCGATGCCTAAAAAACCAATGGTGTTGAGCGTTGATTTTGGTAATACTTTAGTACAATAAAGACAAAATGATGCAACTAATAAACCACTTGGAATATAGCCTGTATATTTTAATAGAGCTGCATTTGGTGCATTCGTAGCATATAGTTCGCTAATTAGTTGAGAAGAAGACTGATAATTAGCATTTAGCAAACTACCAAGTATAGTAGTAAAAATGAATAAGGCAACACCTGAAATTCCTATCCAAAATATGTTGATTGATTTCATTTTGATTGATTTTAAGTTGATAGGTGAAGATAGTTGTTGAAGGTTGAGAAATAGATTTATTATCTTCTATCAATCTGCCGTAAGAGTCATTCTTTATTTTAGGTATAATGCACACTATTCAATTTGTTTTATGTCATATGAAGATACCTGGTTTTATATAAAAAAAGCCCTTCGATTGAAAGGCTTTTTTATATGTAATCTTTAAAAATTATTTAGCTGGTGCTAAAGGATTATTTGTTGGTTGTTGAGATACAGGTGCTTCTTGAGAAGGTACTACTGGAGTGGTCATTTTTGCAGCTTGTTCAGTTAATGTTTTTTCTTGTTCCTTTGAGCCTACTTTTGGAACCACAAATGCAGTTAGTACGCACAATGTCAATAATAAGACAGCCGAGCCCCAAGTTGTTTTTTCCATCACATCACCAGCACTTTGTACTCCAATTACATTGGATGCAGCACCACCAATACCACCACTTAAGCCACCGCCTTTAGGATTCTGAATTAATACGATAAGTATGATAAATAAGCAAACTATAATTATCAATATGGTTAGAAATGTAAACATGATTATTTTTCTTTATCTATTTTTTTAATTAAGGATGCAAAGTAAGTACTTTTTTTTGGATTTTTCAAACGAAGTTCATTATAAATCTCTAAAGCTTTGTCATTTTTACCTTGTTTTAAATAAATTTTCGCCAAGGTTTCCGTCATCATATCTTGTTTAAAACTCACTGATTCTGAGGCTACTCTGGATAATTCATCATTTATTTCATTAAATAAATCTACTTCACCTTCTTCAAAATTTGGTACAAATAGTTTTTGCTCTTCTTGTTGTATTTCTTTCTTATTTGCAATCGCCTGTTCTACTTCATATCGTGGAATCTCTATCCAATTCTCATTTTCAATGGTAGTTTCTGTAGTTTGAATTTGCAAGTTTCCATCCAATACTTTTAGCCATTCTAAAAATGTATGTGGTTCATTTTTTGAATAAGCTATAGTTTTTGTTGCAAGTTGAATGGTTCCTTCTATTTTACCTTCTTTACCTACAACTGGTTCTTCAATTTTATTCTCATCAACGTTTGGTATATATAATGTTGATTTATTAGAGATCAAAGAATCATGATTTATAATTTCAGTATTCAGTTTATCTTCAATAATAGTAGGTTTTTCTTCATACGTTTTTACTGCATGTAAATCGTGAGTTTGTATAGTTACCAATAATGGTTGAGGATATATTTCTGTAAATTGATTGCTTATAGTTTCTTCTTTATCAGAACTAGCTTTATTTTCTGTACTATCTTTTTCAATCTTTATTTCTACATTTTTAGTTTCTATAGTTGGTTCAATGATAGGAACACTTAAATTAGATGAAATATTTTCTTTTTCTGCGGTTTCTTTTTTTGACCTTTCTTCTTTTAATTGTTGTATTTCTAATAAAACAGTGTCTGCAAATGAAAGTGGTTTTATATCATTAGTTTCTGTTGATTCTTCCTTTATTACTATTGCTGTTTCATCTTCAATAGTTTTATTAATAGGTTGAAAAACTTGTGCTACATTCACATCTTCTTCGATAATTATCTCTTCTTTTAAAACGGTTGCATCTTCGGGTATAGAATCTATTTTTATTTCTAAAGGATTTCCTGCTTCTGCATCTTTTATTGTATTTTCGAGAGGAATTAGAGTAGTTTCTAGAGGTTCAAAATTTGAGTATTCAACTTCTTTATTAAAGTTAGTTTTGTCTACTATTTCATCATTTTTTCTATCATTTAGAAGATAATATAATTTTTCTCTATTATAAAAATAAAATGCAGCTTTATGTAATTCCTTTTCTTCGTATTTGGGTTTTCTCTTTAATGAATATAAATGAAAGAGTGAAACATAAGGATATTCTTGCATCCATTTTTGTAAGGTATCTTCAGGCACTTCTTTTAAAAGTGCTGGATTAGCTAATATGTCGTGTAGTTGTAAATTCATATTACCAGTTGCCAAATGTGCGATTGAAAATTTGTTGAACTAATCTATCATAAATGGTGTTTACCAAACTTGTTTCCACTACAGAAAATTGTGTATTCGCGTCATAGTTTTCACCATCTCTAAACGTTTGTGTAAAGTTTTTAGATTTATCTTTTTTATTAATACAATCAATTTTTACAGAAATATTTAATCTGTTTTGTGCCGTTGTTTCTGTGTTAATAATTGACACTGGATCAATGTTGTATTCTATTATAGTTGCATTAAATTCTAAATCTCCATTTTCGCGAATTAATACCAATCGGGTATTTCGTAAATAGTTATCTTTTAATTTTTCGGTAAATGCAGGTGCAGCATTTGGATTTTGCAGAGTAGCAATATTTAAAGTTTGCAAAACTGTAAATGTTTTCCAATTTGGGTCTACGCTTGCGTCGGTAAAACGATAAATTTTGCAACCAGTAGTAGTTAATACAATAAATGAAATAATGAAGTAATAAAATAATGAAGTAATTTTACTTTGTTGAATTAGTGAATATTTGAAACTATTTTTTTTCATTATTATATTATTTCATTGCTGAATTATTTCATTGTTAAACTAATCTTCTAATTCGTACTCTTTAATTTTTCTATACAAAGTACGTTCAGAAATACCTAAATCTAATGCAGCATCTCTTCTTTTTCCTCTGTGTTTTTCCAGCGCTTTCAGTATCATGTTTTTTTCCATATCAGATAATGATAAATTTGTTTCAATACTTTCTTCTTGGTAATGAGGTTCATCATTTAAAACTATGGTCGGATTTGAGACATTAGTGTTTTCTATAGTTGGCAACTGTTTTGAAGAGAATAAATTTGAATTTGTAATTGAATTTACTGCATGTTCAATATTTGCACCTTCATTAAAATCTATTTTTGATGCATCGTAACTTCCATTACTCATATTCCAAACAAATCGTTTTAAATCATTCAAGTCATTTTTTATATCAAATATCATTTTGTATAATATTTCTCTATCTGAAAAGGTAGAAGACTCATTTGTATTTACAACAAGTGGTAAATTTGAAATATCAATATTTGGTATAAATTTAGAGAGCTCATCTTTTGTAACTATTTTATCTTTCGACAAAACAGAAACTTGTTCCGCAATATTTTTTAATTCACGAATGTTTCCAGGAAATCTGTAATTAATTAAAACTTGTTTTGCTTCTTCTGCTAATTGGACTGGTTGCATTCTGTATTTCTCAGAAAAATCAGATGCAAATTTTCTAAATAAAACAGCGATGTCTTCTTTGCGTTCGCGCAATGGTGGTACAAAAATAGGAACTGTATTTAAACGATAATATAAATCTTCTCTGAATTTTCCTTGCTTAATTAATTTTGGTAAATCCACGTTTGTTGCAGCCAACACACGAACATCAGATCTTTGGACAACGGAAGCACCAACTTTTATAAATTCGCCACTTTCTAATAAACGCAATAAACGTGCTTGAGTACCAATAGGCATTTCACCAATTTCATCTAAGAAAATGGTGCCTCCATTTACAGTTTCAAAATAACCTTTTCGTTTATCATGCGCGCCAGTGAATGCACCTTTCTCGTGTCCAAATAATTCAGAATCTATTGTTCCTTCAGGAATTGCACCGCAGTTTACTGCAATAAAATTCTCATGTTTTCTGGTAGATAAATTATGTATTATTTGTGAGAAAACTTCTTTTCCAACACCACTTTCACCTGTAATTAAAATAGATAAATTTGTAGGAGCCACGCGTACTGCTACTTCTAACGCTCTGTTGAGTGCTGCTGCGTTGCCTATGATTCCAAATCTTTGTTTTACTGATTGTAATTCCATTTTTTTAATTAACGATTAAAGATGTACGATAGACAATAATAAAATCGATTAAAATTTCAAGAATTAAAATCGTTTATTGTTAATTGTCAATTGTCAATCACTCTTCCTTTCAATGTTGCCTTGTTCGCACTTTCTACATAAATAGTTACGTAGTCGCCGATTTTGTGATTTCCTTTCGGAAAAATAATTACTTTATTTTGCTGATTTCTTCCACACCATTCATCATCACTTTTCTTTGATGTTTTTTCTATCAGCACTTCAAACGTTTTGCCAATATCTGTTAAATTATTTTGCAAAGAAAGTTGATATTGTACTTCTACGATTTCTGCTAATCTACGTTTTTTTGTTTCCAACGGCACATCATCAACATATTTCTTAGCAGCTAAAGTTCCTGGTCGCTCAGAGTAATAATACATATAACTCATATCGTATTTTACATATTGCATCATTGATAAAGTATCTTGATGTTCTTCTTCTGTTTCACCGCAAAATCCAGCTATAATATCTGAAGAAATTCCACAATTTGGAATAATTCTTTTAATTGCATCTATACGATTTAAATACCAATCTCTGTCGTACGTTCTGTTCATGCGCTCCAAACAGGCTGAATTTCCTGACTGTACAGGCAAATGTACGTAATTACAAATGTTGGAATATTTTGCAATGGTATGTAACACATCATCACCAATATCTTTTGGATGCGACGTTGAAAAACGCACACGCAACAACGGATTCAATTGTGCAATAGCTTCTAACAATTGCGCAAAAGTCATCAGTATTTCAGCTTCTTTGTTGTTTTGGTTTTCTTCGCCTTTCCATTTATAAGAATCAACATTTTGACCAAGTAAAGTTACTTCGCGATAACCAAGATTAAATAAATCATGTGCTTCTTTAATAATTGTTTCTGGATTTCGACTGCGCTCACGACCACGAGTAAATGGAACTACGCAAAACGAACACATATTATCGCAGCCACGCATAATAGAAATTAATGCTATAACGCCATTTTTATCTAAACGAACAGGCGAAATATCTGCATAAGTTTCTTCGCGAGATAGTAAAACATTTACACCTTTTTGTCCAGTTTCTGCATCTTGCAATAATTGTGGTAAAGAACGATAAGCATCTGGTCCAACAACAATATCTACCAGTTTTTCTTCTTCTAAAAATTTTGATTTCAAGCGTTCAGCCATACAACCTAAAACACCAACCAACATATCAGGTTTTGTTTTTTTAATTTGATTGATAACGGTTAAGCGCTGACGAACAGTTTGTTCTGCTTTTTCACGAATTGAACAGGTATTTAACAAGACTAAATCTGCATCGAAAATATTGGTTGTGATAGAAAAACCTTCTTTGGATAGGATAGAAGCAACAATTTCGCTGTCGCTGAAATTCATGGCACAACCGTAACTTTCAATATAGAAATGCTTTTTATTTTCCGTCATTACGAGACACGAAGCAATCTCTTCATCTTTAATGGATGAAATATTCAATGCTTCGCCTTGACGCGTTTCGTCGTGTTTTTTATGTTCGATATATTCTAAAAGTTCACTCATTTAAAGGAAATACTAGAAAAGGTATTAGTTATTAGCAAAATGG
>JANNVS010000225.1:0-2422 GCA_031414515.1 Sphingobacteriales bacterium
CCGCAAGCGGAAAAAGCAGTCGTACTTCAAAATAGAAAAATAGAAGTAGAACTTGGTTATAATTTACCAACAGGTTTCAAAGAAGCGCAACGTTGTTTAAACTGCGATGCACAAACCGTTTTCACAGAAACAAAATGTATAGAATGTGATGCGTGTATGGATATCTGTCCAACCAATTGCATCACTTTTACGACTAATGGAGAAGAAGATGATTTAAGAAACAGATTGCTTGCACCATCTTTAAATAAAGAACAAGACCTTATGGTTTCTGCAGCATTAGCAACAGGAAGAGTAATGGTAAAAGATGAAGATGTTTGTTTGCATTGTGGATTGTGTGCAGAGCGTTGTCCAACGTCAGCTTGGGATATGCAGCAATTTTTATATAACACCAGTAAAGCAGGTTCATGTCATTAAATAAAAAAATAAATGATTTTGTAGTTCGGTTTGCAAATGTAAATGGTACAGGTTCTGCCAGTGCCAATGCTATGTTTGCGAAATCTATTTTTAGAATGGGAATTCCGGTAACACCAAAAAATATTTTTCCATCTAACATACAAGGCTTGCCAACATGGTATGATGTACGAGTAAGTGAAAAAGGATATTTGGGAAGAAAAGAAGGCGTGGATTTAATGGTATGTGTTAATCCGCAAAGTATGTTGAAAGATATACAAAGTGTAAATAGTGGTGGTTATTTTTTATACGATAATACAAAACCATTGCACAAAGATTTTATTAGAGAAGATATTAATTACATTGGAGTTCCATTCACAGGAATTTGCAATAAAGAATATACAGATCCGCGACAAAGACAATTGTTTAAGAATATTGTTTATGTAGGTGCATTATCAGCTTTATTAAATATTGAGTTTGGTGTTTTGGAAGGATTGGTATCAGAACAATTTAAAGGAAAAGAAAAACTGATAGTACCAAATATTCATGCCTTGCAATTAGGTGTTAAACATATTCAGGAAAATTTTTCTTATCCGTTAGATATTCAAGTAGTACGAAGAGATTTACTTAAAGATAAAATTTTAATTAATGGAAATACAGCAGCAGGCATTGGTGCTGTATATGGCGGTGCAACCGTAGCATCGTGGTATCCAATTACACCATCTACATCTTTGGTCGAAGCGTATGAAGAATATGCAGAAGAATATAGAATAGACAAAGAAACAGGAAAGAAAAATTTTGCGATTGTGCAAGCAGAAGATGAACTCGCTGCATTAGGTATGGCAATTGGTGCAAACTGGAATGGCGCACGTTCTTTTACCGCAACAAGCGGACCAGGTTTATCCTTAATGAACGAATTTTTAGGCTTAGCTTATTTTTCTGAAGTGCCTGTAGTATTAGTAGATGTGCAACGTTCAGGTCCATCGACAGGAATGCCAACACGTACACAACAATCAGATATTTTAATGGCTGCCTATGCTTCGCATGGCGATACGAAACATATTCTATTAATTCCATCTACACCAGCAGAATGTTTTGAAATGATGGCAGATGCTTTTGATTTAGCAGAACAATTTCAAACACCGGTTATTGTAATGTCTGATTTAGATTTAGGAATGAATGACCATGTTTCAGAACCATTAAAATGGAATTCAAAAAGAAAATATAACAGAGGAAAAGTATTGACTGCGGCGCAATTAGAGAAGCTCGATAAATTTGGCAGATATTTAGATACTGATAAAGATGGTATTCCGTACCGTACTATTCCAGGCACACATCCAAGTAAAGGCTCTTATTTTACACGCGGTTCGTCGCATGATGAATATGCAGTTTATTCAGAAGATTCGCCAACGTATGTGCGCATAATGGAAAGATTATTGAAGAAATTTGAAACAGCAAAATCTTTTGTGCCAGCACCACATTTCTATCAAAAACAAAATGAAAATAAACACTCATTAATCTTTTACGGCACTACAACACAATCTGCGGAAGAAGCAATGGATTTATTAAAAGAACAAGGAATTGAGTTTGATGCGATGCAACTAAAATCGTTTCCATTTAATGATGAAGTAAATGATTTTATTGAAGCACACGAAACTGTT
This sequence comes from Sphingobacteriales bacterium, assembly GCA_031414515.1. Taxonomy (GTDB): domain Bacteria; phylum Bacteroidota; class Bacteroidia; order Chitinophagales; family JADIYW01; genus JADJSS01. The sequence continues at coordinate 2,052 of JANNVS010000225.1, forward strand.
TTTGTTATAGAACAAAACCGAGATGCACAAATGCGTTCGTTGTTGATTAACGAATTAGAAATTCATCCAAAGAAATTAAAGAAAGTGTTGAACTTTGATGGCAATCCAATTACGGCAGATTTTATCATCAATCAGATTTTATCGCAACTACCAAAAGTCTATTTAAAAAACAAAGAAGCTATCCTGTCATGACGTATATAAAATCCAAATTTGCGCATCCGCATTTACCGAAAAATAAACTCGGTTATACAAGAAAAGAATACGAAGGTTCTTTAACCACGTTGTGTGCAGGTTGCGGCCACGATTCTATTGGTGCAGCCATTGTAGAAGCCTGTTGGGAAATGAATATTGAGCCACATAAAGTAGCGAAG
>JANNVS010000226.1:0-7549 GCA_031414515.1 Sphingobacteriales bacterium
AAAAGATTAGTTCTTCTTCAAATCTGTTTTTATCTATTGAACCTTCTTCCACAAAATTAGCAACATCTTGTTTCAGTTTTTCACGAAGTTTTTCAATACAGAAAAGATGAAGGCACTCAATTAGAAATAGATTTGATTGCCAGAATAAATGCAATACAACAATTAAAAAGTGAATTAACACCTTTTGAATTAAGTCGAATTGAAAAACTTCGTGAAAAATTAAAACAAGATGTAGCAAATTATGTAATGGAAGAATCTATAGATAAAAATAGATTTGAAGAAGAATTAATTTTTTATCTAGAAAAAATGGATATTAACGAAGAAAAAGTACGTTTAGATACTCATTGTCTTTATTTTATGGAAACATTGAAAGAAGATACAATGGAAAAAGGCAAAAAATTAGGATTTATTGGACAGGAAATTGGAAGAGAAATTAATACCATTGGTTCTAAAGCCAATGATGCAAATATGCAAAAAATTGTCGTTCAAATGAAGGAAGAGCTCGAAAAAATTAAAGAACAAGTGCTGAATATTCTTTAATAATTAGCTAATTAGCTAATTTGCTAATTATTAAAATTCTCTTATCTTCGCACATGCAAAAAGTCATTATACTTTCTGGTCCATCAGGTGTAGGCAAAAATACCTTAGGCGATTTCTTGCTGCAACAATTTCCTGAACTTTCTTATTCTGTTTCTGCCACTTCACGCGCTATACGAAAAGGTGAACAAGATGGTGTTGATTATCACTTTATGAATAATGAATCGTTTGAAGTAAAAATAAAAGAAGACGAATTATTAGAGTGGCAAGAAGTATATGAAGGCACGTATTACGGCACCATGAAAAATGAGTTAGACAGAATCAACCAACTCAATAAATTTCCTTTATTAGTGATAGATGTATTTGGTGCAATAAACGTAATGAAGAATCTAAAATTTAAACCATTATCTATTTTTATACAAGCACCAAGCTTAGAAATTTTAGAAAAACGCCTTACAACACGTGGAACTGATTCGCCAGAAAAAATAAAAAAAAGACTGGAAAAAGCAGCGGTTGAAATGAACGAATCCAATCAGTTTGATTTAACTATTATCAACGACGACTTACCAAAAGCGCAATTACAATTAGCTGCAGTTGTAGATTACTTTCTGAAATTCGGCACCTAATTGTCATTCTGAACACATCACTGTCATTTCGAGTGCAGCGAGAAAACTCGTTAAATATTTAACTTCATTTTATTAATTACCAGGAAACTTTTTTTCATTTTTTTCGTTATATTTACTTTAGAAATAATCACATGGTTACTGCCATCACACATAAAATAAAAGTAAGCGTAGAAACATACTATCAGTCTGATTATTCCTATCCGATGAGTCAGCATTTTATGTTTGCTTACAGAATCACCATTGAAAATAATGGCAACGATACCATCCAATTATTGCGAAGACACTGGTATATTGTAGACGCTCTAGGGCAACGCCGAGAAGTGGAAGGTGAAGGTGTAGTAGGAGAACAACCAGTTATTAAATGTGGTGAAGAATACGAATACGTTTCTGGATGTGATTTAAAAACAGACATTGGTAAAATGTATGGTACTTTTTTAATGGAAAAATGCAACGACGGAAAACTCTTTCACGTCATCATTCCAGAATTTTATATGACTGCACCAGTGAAGTTGAATTAATAACGTCATTGCGAGGCACGAAGCAATCTGTTGAAATTTTCCGTACAAACCCATATTTTACCTATCTTTGATATATATAAACAATCCTTATTGAAGATTTTTTTTAAGATACTATTGTTCGTTTGTGTTTTCCTAAACTCAATTTTTTTATTTGCACAAGCACCTATGATTAAATGGCAAAAATCATTAGGTGGTACATCTATGGATGTTGCTAATTGTATTATTAACACGAGTGATGGTGGATTTATAGTTGTTGGTGATACTTATTCTGAAGATGGTGACATAAATCATAATTTTGGAAATGTAGATTATTGGGTCGTAAAATTAAGTATTAATGGAGAAGTTGAGTGGCAAAGGACGTATGGTGGCAACAAAGAAGATAATAGTAAATCTATCGTACAATGTGACGATGGTGGTTATTTGATTGCAGGATATTCCAGATCTAAAAAAAATGTACCTACAGCGGTTGGAGATGTAACTAATAATAATGGTTCTGCAGATGCATGGATTTTAAAAATCAACTCAGTTGGCAATATAGAATGGCAAAAAAATTATGGTGGAATAAACTATGATGAAGCAAACGTAATTATTCAAACTTCTGATGGCGGATATGCATTTGCAGGTGGATCCTGGTCAGATTTATTAGACCCTGTAGGTTTTCGTGGCGCAATAGATGCATGGATAGTAAAGATTGATATTAATGGGAATATTCAATGGCAAAAACTATTTGGTAGTTACGGTTGGGATGGTGTAACTTCAATTAGACAGACATCAGATAATGGATATATAGTTGCAGCAAGTGCAGAAACAAATACAGGTGATGTTACAGGTAATCATGGATTTCAGGATTATTGGATTGTAAAGTTAGATTCCAATGGTAATATAGAATGGCAAAAAAGCTATGGCGGTACAAAAGTAGATATTGTAACATCAATTGAAATAACAACTGATTTAGGCTATATAATTGCAGGTTATTCTGAATCAAATGATGGAGATGTAAGTGGAAATAATGGATCTAAAGATTACTGGATATTAAAAACTGATATTTCAGGAAACATTGAATGGCAAAAATCATATGGTGGACATAATGATGATAACGCAAATTCTATAAAGCAAACAAATGATGGTGGATATGTTGTAGCGGGTCATTCTAAAGGTAATGTTAGCAATTGTTCAAACATAGGAAATGGTGGATATTGGATTGTAAAATTAAATGCACAAGGAAATATTGAATGGGAAAGACATTATGGTAGTCTGAGTAGTTTTGAAATTGCAAATTCAATTGAACTAACAAATGATAGTAGTTACATTGTTTCTGGTTATGCATATACAAATGGAGGTGATGTAACAGGCAGTCATGGAAATAATGATTTTTGGGTTTTAAAACTACATCCATTTAATAAAGCAAGTGAAATAAAAGACACAATCTGCCAAGGTGATATCTATATACTTAAAAATGGAAGACAAATAGTATCGTCAGGAATTTATATTGATACATTTCATATCTCGAGTGGTTGTGACAGTATGGTTTATATCTGCTTAGAAGTATTAGAAAGGCCATATATTGTGAAATCAATTTCAATGTGTAATGGACAATTTTTTACATTAAATAATGGTAATAGAATTACTACACCTGGAATATATCTAGATACTATACAACGATTGAATTTGTGTGATAGTATAATTGAATATCAAATTTCGTTTTCATCTAATAGTATATATCATGTAAAAGATTCTATTTGTTTTGGCAGTAGCTATACGTTGCCAAACGGAAATAAAGTAAGGATTGCTGGAAAATATACAGACACCATAAAACAGACAAATACTTGCGATAGTGTTGTCATTACAAACTTGTCGGTATTTCCAAATACATTTGATGTGCAATTAAAATCAGCAGATACTATAGAAGCAGGAAATTCTGTTGAATTAAAACCGTTATATACAAATGATGTTGCAACAAGTTGGAATTGGTCGCCAGCAACAAATTTAAGTTGCACCACTTGTGAATTTCCTTTTGCATCACCAACACAAACAACACAATATATAGTAAATGCGAAATCATCCAATGGTTGCGAAGACACAGCAAGCACTACTGTTTTAGTGCGACAAGTAAGTGTATATATTCCATCTGCATTTTCGCCAAACGGTGATGGTGTCAATGATGCTTTAGAAGTGTTTGCGATAAATCCAGCATCGTATAGTTTAAAGATATACAATCGTTGGAGTGAGTTGGTTTTTGAAAGCAATGATATAAATACAAAATGGAATGGTACTTACAAAGGCGAAATTTGCGTAATGGATAATTATGTTTATGTATTAGAGGTAACACAACTCAACGGTAAGCAATTTTATGAAAAAGGTTCTATTCTATTATTGCGATAATTTTTTTGAGTCTTAGCGCGATAATTATAAACGTCATTGAGAGGCACGAAGCAATCTGTTGAATTTACTTATTCAACAACGCCATATAAAAACCATCACCATCATATTGAGTTGGCAATAATTGCTGAGATTTAATTAATTTAAAATCATGATTACTTTTTAAGAAATCTTTTATTTGCAGTTCATTTTCTTGTGGTAGAATACTACACGTAGCATAAATCAGTTTTCCATTTTTATGAATCAGATTTTTGTAGTCGTGCAATAAACTTGCTTGTATAGTTTGGTATTCGTTTATCTTTTCCTGCGTAACTTTATACTTCAAATCAGCCTGACGTTTAAACGTACCAGTGCCACTGCATGGCGCATCCATTAAAATAAAATCGATATTTTTTAATTGTTTTACATCTTTATAATCAATAATTTTTATGTTGCTACAACCAGCTTGTTCAGCGCGTTGCTCTAAATTTTTCAATCGTGATGCCTTATAATCTGTCGCATAAATTTTTCCTTTGTTGTTTAGCAAAGCAGAAAGATGCAATGTTTTTCCACCAGCACCAGCGCATAAATCTAAAATGGTGATTTCATTTAGTTTGGTTTTGTCTTCAATCGCATCAAATAAAAAATTGCCAATTGCCTGTGAGCCAATATCCTGAAATTCGAATAAACCTTGTCTGTATAAATCACTATTTCTTAAATTATTTTTTGATAAGATTTCGATGCAATTAGAATTCTCCTTCATTGTGAGTGCAGCGAAGCAATCTATTGAAGTTTCAATATTTTCACTTTTAAGTAATTCAAGTAATTTATCTCTTGTAATTTTTAATGCATTGGTTCGTATAAATACTTTTGACTTTCTATTTAATGCAATTGCCAATGAATGCCATTGTTCACCAATGCTTTTTTCACAAAACTTATAAAACTCTTTTGGATACGATTGTGCAATATGTGTTTCAGGAATTGGTTGTTCAACTACTTTTCGTAATTCAATAATTTCATCATTTGTAACATCAAAAATTTCGATATTTTTTATAGTATAATTTCTATTCAATAAGCTAATTAAAACTAAATGTTTAAACATCGTAAACTGCGAACCTGCATTTGATAACTGATATTCATACTTCAATTTCCAACGCACTATATCATACACACTTTCTGCAATCATGCTTCTATCGCGCGAACCGAAATTCTTGTTCTGCTTCAGCATAACACTCACTTCTTTATCCGCAACTTTTCCTTCCTCAAAAACAGCTTTGAGACAAACAATGACGGCATCAATAATTGGCTTGTGGATTTTTATTTCTTGCATTAATAGTTGGTTAAAAGAGTCTTGTAAGTCGTTTAATTATATCAAGATGTTGCGGAAATAATTGTAACAATTCCTTTTGATTTCCTAACTCAAAATCATCAAAATGAAAAGCAGGAACCACTGTGCAACCACATAAAGCAAAACCATGTTCGCCAATACATTCACTTGCAAACCAGTTACCACCTTTCACCACATATTGAAAATTTAATTTCTCTTCAGATAAAGTTGTTTGATGATAATTACCATTCGTATCTATTTCATGAATAATAACTTCATCACCACAATACCAATTCCATTGCTCATCTGCTTTTATTTTATGAAATGCAGAGAAGCTATCTTTTACTAATAGAAACTGTATAGAAGAAAAAGAATTATTTTCAGATAGATAAGTGCGTTTGTAAAATCCACCTTCAGGATGTGGTTCTAATTCAAATTTTTGTTTTATTTTTTCAACAGTCATTTTATTTTTTATAATTATTTAAACACATTATTTTTCCTAACTCCAAAATTAGTATTACTTTGGATAAACTTTACTTAAAAATGCAAAAACCGATATTGGTTTTCAAAATAGGAACTTCGTCTATTACAGATCCAAACGGCAATCTGGATGAAATAGTAGTGCAAAGCATTGCTAAACAGTTAGCTTCATTGCATAAAGATTTCCATATTGTTATAGTTTCTTCAGGTGCTGTTGGAACTGGTAAAAAGTTCATCAAAAACTATACTGGTAAAATTGAAGAAAGAAAAGCAGCTGCTGCTGTCGGAAATCCAATTTTAATTTATAAATATTCAACATCATTTGCAGCCTATAAAATTCCGATTGCACAGAGTTTATGTGAAAGAGGTCATTTTTCTGACAGAGAAAAATTTTTGCAATTACGTGCAACCTACGAAGAGCTATGGAAAAATGGTATCATTCCAATTGCCAATGAAAATGATGTTGTTAGTTCACGCGAGTTAAAATTTTCAGATAATGATGAACTGGCTACTTTATTAGCTGTTGGTTTCGGCGCACAAATTTTATTAATCGGAACATCGGTAGATGGTGTATTAGATAGTAATGGTAAAGTTATTCGTAAAATTGAAAGATTTGATGATAAGATATTGGCATTAGCTACTAAAGAAAAATCAGCTGCAGGTCTTGGTGGCATGATAAGTAAATTGACGTTTGCACATATGGCAACTAATTTGGGAATAAAGGTTATTATTTTCTCAGCTAGAGAAAAAAATGCTTTACTCAATGCCGTTAAAGAAAAAGTAGGTACAGTTTGTTTTCCAAAAATTGTTTCTAAAAATGCTCGACAGAAATGGCTGGCTAGTGGTAGCTTGGTTATTGGTAGTATTGTAGTAGATGAAGGTGCACACAAAGCATTATTGAAACGAAAGAGTCTATTAGTGGTTGGTATAAAAAATATAAATGCTGCTTTTGAAGAAGGTGAAGCTATTGAAATTCTAGATACTCTTGGAAATGCATTTGCAGTAGCAAGAGCAAAAATATCATCTAAAGAATTGTTGAAAAATTTAAAACAACAAAATCTTATTTTAGCGCATGCCGACGATATTGTATTAATATAAAATTCTTTTTTATAAATCAACTTTCGTGAATGGAAGCATAGTGGAAACTTTTACACCTTTTTCATTATATTTTTTTAAGACTGCAGGTAGATTTGCATCTCTAAAATATTGAAGTGGTTGATCATTCGAAACGAAAAAGTTATTCCAGTGATGAAAGATGATTTGTTTGGGTTGTGTAATATTATATATCAAATCCATGGTTTTGGCAACCAGTTTCTCTTTCCAAAAAATTTGCAACTGTAAATCTGATTTCCTTACTTCACTCAATTGCTTCAGAGATGTAATTCCGCTTTCTGTGATATCTCCATTTACAAGTATAATTCTGTAAGTAATAGAATCATTTTTCATTAAATCTATAAGATAGGAATAGGCTTCACCTTTTTTCCACTGCCAAGGTCTAGAAGGAATTTTAGGTAATGGTGTAGTATATTTTCCTTTTAAGAATTCTATATTTCCAATATGTGGATTGTGTATGCTTTGTAAAGGAAAAATCCGAAAAGTGCTGTCAGTATTGTATATCCAGGTTTGCATTTCGGTATATTGAAGTGCTATTTTCTGTAGGGATTGATTATTGTAAATAGCATTGAGTTGATTTTGAACGCTAG
>JANNVS010000227.1:0-11221 GCA_031414515.1 Sphingobacteriales bacterium
TTTCAATACAAAAATATTTGTTCGTCTTCTTTTTTATATTTATTTTTATAAACAGACAGTGAAGTTTTTTCACAGTCTGCCGTTATAGGCAATTTTAGGACACGACACAACAGACATGAAATTAGGTTCGACAACAAAGACGATTGGAATTATGGTGCTTATTGCATGTTATATTCTATTTCCATTTTTTAAAATAAAATACTTCGAGACACTAACTTCATTGAAATTCATCTACCACTATTTACTTTTTCCAATTTTATTTATTGCTGCTATTGGGACAATTGTAATTTATATAAAGCGTTTAAGAAAGTTCAACAAGCCGACCAACTCCAAATTGAAAATTGTTCTTCAAGACAGCTTCACGACAGTTCTGTTGACCGGAATTGTATCAGCTATTTTAGTTGGTATGACTGTTTCTACAATCGTGACAACCAATGCATTTTGCGGACAATCAAAAGAAATTGAAATTAAAGCTAAAGTTTTAGGGTATTCAGCAAATACGACAAAATGGGGCAGGCTTCGACATCGTATTAAATTCATTAATTCTTACGACCAGACAATGACAGACATAGAAGTTTATAGAAAATATGAAATTGGAGAGGAGTTTAATAAAAAAATGAAAATTGGAAAATGGGGACAGCTTTACTCAATAGACTGACAAGAAAAACTGCCTATAACAGCACATTTGCAATAGGCGGGGTTTCGTGCTCCGCAGACAGTTTTGTGGTAGCCGAAAGTTTTGTGCTCAGCATAAAGTTCAGTGGTAAAAATCCCGCCCATCGCAAATCTGCAAACCGTTAACAAAAAAAGCCACGCACTTTTTGCTGCTTATTCCGCTCTCGCGGAATGGTTGCCTTTAAAAGTGATTTGTCTTTCTGATACTTTGCGGGATTTAGCTTCGCTGAACTTACGTTCTCACTATGTTTGTTTTAATTAAATTGAAAGATTGCTTCGTGCCTCGCAATGACGATTACAACAACTCGCCAATTATTTTCTCCATACTTACTCCTTCGGCTTCGGCTTTGAAATTGCGAATGATACGGTGACGAAGAATTGGCAATGCTACTGCTTGCACATCTTCGATATCTGGTGAGAATTTTCCATTGATAGCTGCGTGTCCTTTGGCTGCCATTACCATTGCTTGCGATGCTCTTGGACCTGCGCCCCAAGCTACAAATTCATTTACAATTTTAGCGGCTTTTGCAGTATTTGGTCGCGTAGAAGAAGCTAACTTCACTGCATATTCTACTACATTATCTGCAATTGGCATACGGCGAATTAAATGCTGATAGGCAATAATTTCTTTTGCGCCAATAATTTTATTTACAGAAGCTGGATTATCTGTCGTAGTGGTTTTTACTACTTGTAATTCTTCTTCATAGCTTGGATAATCCAATACGATATTAAACATGAAACGGTCTAATTGTGCTTCTGGTAACGGATAGGTTCCCTCTTGTTCAATTGGATTTTGTGTAGCCAATACAAAAAATGGTAAATCTAACTGATGTTGTTGTCCTGCAGCTGTAACCTGTCGTTCCTGCATGGCTTCCAACAAGGCTGATTGTGTTTTGGGTGGTGTTCTATTTATTTCATCTGCTAAAACTATGTTTGCAAAAATTGGTCCTCTGTTGAATTGAAACTGACGATTTTCATTCAATATTTCTGCACCAATAATATCTGATGGCATTAAATCTGGCGTGAACTGAATACGTTTGAAATTTAACTCCAACGCATCAGAAACAGTTTTTACCAATAATGTTTTTGCCAAACCAGGTACACCGACTAATAGACTATGGCTATCACAAAAAATAGAAAGCAATACATACTTTACTACATCGTCTTGTCCGATAATAACTTTGCTTATTTCCTTTTTTAGTTGCTGATAGGAAGACGATAAACTTTGAATTCCTTCTACATCATTTGTAAATTGGCTCATAGGATTTTATTTTTCAACGACAGAACGCAACTCTTCGCATTGTGTATAATCGTCAGTAATCATTAGGTATGTTTTCTTCATATTTTTACTAAACCAGCGCTCCAGTATTTGTTCTTCTTTGTCTGATTTGGCTGCGTTTTGCATTTTATCGTAATCTACTCTTATGTCAGCCACGTGTGGCTCTGTCTTAGAAACTAATTTTATAATTCTAAATGCTGGTGAGCCATCATCGCCCTGATACATGATGGGTTCTGTGATGCTTCCAACTGTTAATGTATCGACTAACAGATATACATTCGGATCTATTTTATTTACTTCTAATACGGTGCTTCCTGTTTCATTATTTAATAATGAACCACCTACATTTTTAGATTGTGCATCTTGTGAATATTCTTTTACTGCTTGTAAGAAAGTTATTTTGTTTTCTAAAATATCTTTACGGACAGAGTCTAATTTATATTGTGCGAACTCGGCATCTTTGGATGTTGATTGCGGACGTGTTAGAATATGTCGGACTTGTATCATGTCACCACGACGTTCTATCATTTCAATAATATGAAATCCAAAAGGTGTTTCTACCAAATCAGTTATTTCGCCAGCTTTTAATTTGAATGCTGCTCCTTCAAATTCTTTTACATAGGTGCCACGTGGTGCCCAATCGAGTAAGCCACCAAGCTGTGCAGAGCCGATATCTTCTGAATATAGATTTGCCAGCAATTCAAAGTTTTCTCCTTTTTTTAATCTGTCTAAAATTCCTTGTGCTTTGTCTTTTGCAGATTTTTGTTGTTCGTAAGATACTCTTGGTTTCATTACTATTTGTTGTAACTCAATTGTAGCATTGAAATATGGTAAGCTGTCTTGTGCAAGTTTATCGAAAAATCCTTTTACTTCTGAAGGTGTTACTTTGATGTCTTCTAAAATTTTATTTCTCATTCTTGATGCAAGCATTTGTTCTCTTATGTCTTCTCTATAATCATCTTTAATTTGCTCTACTGTTTTATGATAATATTCTTCAAATGCTTCTTGTGAGCCTGCAACGCTAATAAAGTAGTTTATTTTTCGGGTTAGTTCTTCTTCTACTTCTTCATTTTCTAAAGGCAAACTATCTTTTAAGGCTTGTGTAGTTAGTATTTTATTGTACACTAATTGCTTCATGAGTTGGCAACGGTTTATTTGCTCTTCATCGCCACGTAAGGTGAGTAAATCCAATTGATTTTCAATATCGGAACGAAGAATTATTTTATCATTGACAATGGCATCAATTTTATCTATTAAAATTCCTTTTGTATTGCTGGTGCTGTCTGCTGAAAATCCTGCTTGAATTGCAAGATTCAATAGCATAAATAAAATTAGTTTGTGCATTGTATAAATTAAGTTGCAAATGTACGAAAATGAAGGATAGATTAGAGCGAAAAGTCTATCAAATTAAGAATGATAATTATAAGTTAAGGTTTTTTAAGATTTAGAAGCCTGCTTACTGTAAGATGTCGTCGCTAAATAGTGATGGCATCTTACATATATACATTTCCTGCTTGACAATCTACCTGTTTGTAGATTCTATTTGTTAATCATGTCTTCAAATACGCTTTTGTTTATGGAAACGGAATATTTTAATTTGAGCTCTTCAATCCATCTTTTTTCTAAATATTCCTGATAGGCTGCTACTACGTATCCGCGACATTCTTCAAATGATCGATTTTTTTCAGGTAATGGATTTAATACTTGTGTTATCTGATACTTATTGCCTATTAGTTGTGGCGCAGTGAGACTTTCTACTAAAATATTAAGTTTGGTTTTAGATTCATCCAAAACCTGCGTATTTATCTTGTGCCCTGTGATGCCTAATGCTTTTATTTTTTCTTTTAGTATTTCATCAGAAATATCAGCATTCGATTGCAAAATTTTATATATAGAATTTGATTGCTTTTCATTTACTGTAGAAACAGTTCTTACGGTAGCTCTGTTTTTAAGTATAAAATCTTTTTTGTGTGCATTAAAATAAGTTACCAGGCCTATAGTATCTTCTGATGCTTTATTCCAAATATTTTTTTCTGATAATGTAAAAATCATTATGCCATTTCTGTATTCTTCCATCAATGATTTATATTCCAGATTATTTTGTTTAATGTCATTTTTGTAGTATTCTATAATAAGTGATTGTGCCGTATTTTTTATTAGTGCGTCATTTTTGTCAACACCTGCTTTGGGAAATATAGTATAAAAAGTTTCTTGTATTATTTTGCCGAAATCATTTTCATTGTATGTTTTCTTTCCTATTTGCAGCAGTACTTTTGCAGTTAATGTATCGGTATACTTAAATGGTGAATTTCCTACTAATACTGTTAAGCGTTGTTTTAATACCGGATAATTTTCTTTGAATTGTATAATAGAAAATTTATCACTTAGTCTCTGAATAAATTTATCCATTTCATACTGGTATTGAGGCAGAGACGGCAATTTTGTTTTTAGCACTGGTATAGCTTCTTCATAGGACAATGATTTAGATGTTTCCAAACGTTTTACTATATACCAAGCAGTGTTGGTTTTGAAAGGTGCAGAATATTGGCCATCTTTTAAAGCATAGGATGTTTCTTCAAATAACTTTGCATACGTATTAATACCAAACCAATCTAGTTGACCTTGATTTCCTTTTGAAATGTCATCTTCACTATACTGTTGTACCATCTTTTCAAATGATTCATTTTTATTTAATTTATCATATGCTGAACGAATAGAATCTTCCGTTATTTTTCTGCCTAGGCTGCTCGTATCGGTTAAAGAAAAGAATCTTTTAATAATTGCTACTTTAAGTTTTGGACGTGCAGGTCTGGTTTCATTTAATTTAATAATGTGATATCCTATTTTTGTTTTTATAGGTTCTGTAATCTCATTTATTTTCATTTTATATACTACATCTTCCAATTCAGGCATGGACATCTGATAGCTATTAAACCATCCAACATTTCCACCTTTTTCTGCCGACTGTTTATCTTCAGAAGATTTGGCTGCAGCTTCAAAACTTGTTCCTGTTCTTATTCTTTGTGCTGTTTGCTGTGCATTTGCAAGCACATCTGCTTCATTTATATTGCTGTTCAAAGAAAAGAAAATATGACTAAGGTTTACATCTGTTTTTGAGCGTTCGTATTCTTGTTTGACCAATTTTTCTAAAATGTCTTTGTCAACATAAGAATCTACCAATTGTTTTTCATAAGAATTTAGCTCTTCATTAAAACGGTCATTAGTGTCTAATCCTTGTTGTAAGGCTTCTTTTACCTTTAGTCTGAAATTGATGTATAAATTCAAATAATCTTCTAAAGACTTTCTGCTGTAATCTGCTTTATTATTAAAATTATTTTTTTTGTAGATATATTCAAACTCAGATTTTTTTACTTTCGTGTCACCAACAGAAAACAAAACATCGTCTTCTGCAGACAACAAAGAATTAAAGGAGATAAATGTAAGTAAAGTGAATAGTAGAGCTTTCTGCATATTGAATAGATTTTTAACAAATTTATTCAATTTTATCATACTTTAATATAGAACTTACCAAGACCACGTTTATTTCGTTAATTTTAACAAGTTTTTAGAAAGTATGCGTAGAAAGAAAAAGACAGTTTATCCAATTTTAGAAAATGTGGAAATAACAGCCATTGCTGCAGAAGGCAAAGGTTTAGCAAGAATAGATAATTTTGTAGTGTTTGTAGATAAAGCCATTCCTGGTGATGTAGTGAATGCAAAAATCATCAAAAAGAAGAAAGATTATGCGATGGCAGAAATTGATTCTTTAGTTAAACCATCAGAGAAACGTATTCCTTCATTTTGCGAACATTTTGGTACTTGTGGTGGCTGCAAATGGCAACATGTAGATTATGAATATCAATTAGTTTTAAAACAACAACTGGTTGAAGATGCATTTCGCAGAATTGGAAAAATTGAAATCGAAACTATACAACCAATTTTAGGATGCGAAGAAACTATTTTTTACAGAAATAAATTAGAGTTTACGTTTTCGAGTCGAGTGTGGCTGACACGTGAACAAATTGATAGTGGTGAAGTTTTTGACAGGAATGCTTTAGGTTTTCACACAGCAGGAAACTTTGCAAGTGTGCTGCAAATCAACGAATGTTTTTTGCAAGATGAAAAAGTAAATGCGATTAGAAATGCTGTTTATAATTTTGCTGTGGAAAATAATTATACGTTTTATAATTTAAAATTTCACGAAGGTTTATTGCGTAATTTAATTTTCAGAAGTACAACGTTAGATGAATGGATGGTTACGCTATGCGTAGCAGAAAATGACATGGAAAAAGTTGAATTAATAATGAATTTCATCAAAGAGAAATTTCCATTTATTACATCATTAAATTACATCATCAACACTAAGAAAAACGATACTATTTATGACCAAGAAGTGATTACGTTTCATGGTAGAAATCACATTATTGAACAGCTTGGAAATGTACGTTATAAAATAAGCACGAAATCATTTTTTCAAACAAATAGCAAGCAAGCAAAACGCTTGTATGATATTGTAATAGATTTTGGAAATTTTACGAAAGATGATTTGGTGTATGATTTATATTGCGGTACAGGCAGCATTGCATTGTACATTGCAAATGATTGTAAGAAAGTAGTTGGCATCGAGCAAATTCCAGATGCGATTATTGATGCAAATTACAATGCTGAATTAAATAAAATTGACAACTGCATTTTTCACGCAGGCACGTGTGAAGATATTTTGAAAGAAGAATTTATTGCCACGCATTCAACACCAGATATTGTGGTGGTGGATCCACCACGTGCTGGTTTGCACGAAAAAGTAATTAATGTTTTACTGCAAGCTGCACCGAAAAAAATTGTATATGTAAGCTGCAATCCTGCAACGCAAGCGCGCGATGTATTGTTGTTTTCAGAAAAATATAAAGTTACAAAATGCCAACCAGTAGATATGTTTCCACATACATTTCATATTGAAAATGTGGTATTGATGGAGTTGAAAGATTAAATAATTACTTCAATAACACTTTCAATTTCTTTAACATCAATTGATTATTTTCCTGAGAAAAAGCACTTTTGATATCGCGTTTTTCGTCGTTGGTTAAATGCCAACTCATCGATGCTTTTTTACGTTTTTTTGTTTGGTCGTAATTGAAGTTTAATACATTAATATCTGTGGTGCTTGAATTTTCTAAATACGCCAAACTCACGTCAGAATTATAATCTTGCAATAAAATAAAATTATTAAAGATGCTGCCAACAGGCGACAATAATTCACTGATGTATGTATTCTTTTGTTTGATGTCAAACTCGCGTAATTTATTATCTACACGAAGAGTAATAAAAATAACGCCACTTGTATTTGCATCTATCCAGTCTTTAAACACGCTGTAGAACCTTGTAGATACAGCCAATCCTGAGTTTTCGCGAATGCCTGCATCCATTGCTTTTATTTCTGGATTCGTAGGCAAATAAACAGCAGGCATCATGTATGGATAGGTTGCATTTGTACGCAATGCATCTACAAAATTCAAATTATGTGCGCCTTTATCTTTAAAAAATCGCATGTACTCAATCGCATCAGTCGACATATCATCAACATAACCTTTGGAGTTTTTGATGTATGGTTTTATTAAGTAAGAAATATTCTGTGGTGAAAAGAACAAGAATCGTTGATCGTTGATTATTGTTGCACCAACTATCATCATTGGTATCATTGCAGCCTGTTCTGGTTTTTTGTAATCATCCAATAATTTATACATTCTGTAGTTGGTGTTTTCATTCAATTTTTTATTAAACATATACGCTCTGTCTTTTTTGTATTTAAATCCTTTATAATTATATGTTTGCCAAGGATAAAAAATATCGTTCGTAGTTATTGACATAGCCATGCCATTCAACAAATCCAACCCAACATCTTCGAGATAAGTAGAATCCAAATAATTTATTGCTTCGTGTTTTTTTTGTCGCAAATACAATTCTCTAAAATAACCTGCTCCAATCATACCACCAGATGCACCAGTCATTAAAACGGTGTGATCAAATAATTTTTTATTCGTTCGTTTTTCCAATTCTTGTAATAAATGAAACGTCCAGTACGTTGCTTTCAAGCCACCACCTGCTGTGTTGATGAAAATTAATTTTGGCTTTGTTTCGCCATATTTATTCAGCATATTTTGATGCCAGTTATTCAATATTTTTTTTGTCGATGCAATGTCTTCATTTACCATATTTTTATTCACTGCTTCATTTACTGCTTCGTTACTGTAATCAATTTTTTTAGTGTTATAGTCTAATCCATACAATTTATGTTTATACACGACTAAATCATATTGCGTTAAAATATTTAAGAAGAAAAAGAAAATAATTATTGCAATAGTTCGCCAAGTACGTAACCAATACGATAAAAAAGAAAACAGAAATATAAAAACTGAAAACCCAAGAAAGATGGCTGAACCTGCAGGCAAGCGAAATGCAGGAATATCCATTAGTTTTCCGAAAGCAATAAGAGTTACAATTGCTAAAAGCTGGAAAATAATTGCATCTCTGTGGTGCTGAAACAATACTCTATCTACTAACTTTTTATCATAGAAATCAACTTTTCGTACAAAATTTATACTAAATGGAAAACGTAAATACGTTTCAACAGGCCATTGCGTTTGGTCGGTTCGGTTTTTTTCTAATTTGTCGAGATTTATCTTTTTACCAATTAAAGATGCTTTGGCTTTATCACTCAGTTTACTTAAGTATGTTTCTACATCTTTATTAAAAAACACAGAAAACAAACTTGTAAAAATTACCATTAGTAAATTACCGAATAACAACGCAAAAATATTCAATACAATCTTTCCACCAGGCAATAGTGTTTC
The DNA here is from genome assembly GCA_031414515.1 of Sphingobacteriales bacterium. Lineage (GTDB taxonomy): Bacteria > Bacteroidota > Bacteroidia > Chitinophagales > JADIYW01 > JADJSS01. The sequence goes on from JANNVS010000227.1 coordinate 8,803, forward strand.
CGTGTGTTGAAATTTTGCGAGTTGTACTATATAGATAATCGTAAATGATAGTGGAATTAAGCTATTATTTAAACAGAATTGCACAAAAGGATTAACCAGTGATGCGAGAAATTCAAAGCGATAACTATTCAATACATAGAACGACATATTCCACGCCATAAAAAAGCCACCCATTGTAAAGCCAACTATTAAAAAACTCAGAAAATTTACATTACCCAAATATTCAGGATCTAAAAATAATAATGGAATGCCATAGCTTGCACCGAATAATTGAAGAACCGACAAAAATAAAATTATCCAAAAAATTAAAACAAATAAATGTTTTTTGATATGTAATACCAATAATTGAACAGGAAAACTGTACATCGCATAATGCAGATATCTGGAAATTTTATTTTTCACACGAACAAGTTACATTAAAAAACATGCAATGGAAAAGTAATTTATAAAAAGGTGTGCATTATTGAAATGAATATGCACCGCAGTCAGTAGTTAGGCCAATACGCATAAAGCCATCTATATCAAAAGATGGAAAAACAGCTGTGCTAAAACCTCTACATGGCGAAGTAGTCTTTAATTTAAAGTTATTTTTAAAGACATCTGAAAACTGCGGATCCTCTTTTATACACATAGAAAAATAAGGTGGATTTAAAACCGATTTTGTTTTTAGTACACAATGGTCATACGTTAAGTTTACTGAAATTGGATTTTCTGTAATATCATCTTCTAAAATCTCTTCTTCCAACGAACCATATAAAATACAATTTTCAAACATTGCAGATGCTATATCTGCAAAAACAAAAGTTGCCTCACTAATTTTAAGATAATCATTTATAAAAAATGCAGGTTCTTTTGAATGAGAAATATAACTACTACTACGTGCATAAAAAGTACAGTTTAGAAATTGATAATCACCTCCATTATAAAGTCCAACTAAATTTTTACCACAACTATAAATCAACGTATTTTCAGCATAAATTTTTCCTAAAAAACCGAATAATCCATAAAATGCGTTATTGTAAACTTTAGAGTTTTTGATGCTAACTAATGGAGCATTTGTACTATTCATTGCCTGTAGTGCAGCAAGATTTTCTGCAGGATTATCAGATGTTTTAATATTTCCAACATTGATGCCATAAGCAGAATTTCGCATGTTCAAGTATTCTAAATTACCAGCACTGTTTCGAAGAAAAAATACACCAGCATATTGTCCTGGAAAATCATCGTATGGTCTGCCTGCAATATCTTTATCTAAACGGACACCACGAAACGTCACCATATTTGAAGTATCGGTGCCTTGCACATTCAAATCACCTTCCACAATCATGGCTGCGCCGCCACCAAAATAGACATCACAACCTGCTTTAATAGTCAATGAAGCACCTTGTTTTATTTGCAAATAATTTAGAATAACATATGGCAAATCATCATACCAAACAGGATTGTTTTCTATAGAATCAGCATTAAAAAAATGTGCGTTTTGTCCATACGCATTCAATTGCACCTGTTGTAAATTTCCATTAGTAATAAATTGAATCGAATCTTCTATAATAAACGACAAGTTGGCTGCATTCGGATTTACGGTAACTTCTGCAAATACATAGATACTGTCTTTTGCAGGAATTTCAATATCGTTAAACGAAATACCTGCATCGCCATCTACATTTATTCTGTATGCCGAAGTAGTGCCACCAGCCAATCTAATATTGGAAATTTTGATAGCTTGTTTTTGTGTATTTTTTATAGTGAAGAACTTTGTTGTAGAACCTAATGTTGTAAATAAGGTATCAAACATTAATGTATCAGTAGAAAATGAAATGCCTGAAGATGTATTAAGTTGTTCTTTTTTGCAAGATGATGAACATACAGTTAAAAATAAACCAATGCCAAATAGAATTTGAAATACTTTAGCATTCATGAACTCCATTAATATCAAATAAATATTTTGAATAAAATGAGTGAATTTGAATCCTTGAAAATACTTATTTCTCATTCTGTAAAGATACATTTTTACTTATTATTTTTCTCACGACAAATTTACAAACTACATGCAATAGTAGCCACACTCACTTTACAATTGGCACTCTTTAAAATCGTTTGCGCGCAGGCTTCCAAAGTTGCGCCTGTTGTTAGCACATCGTCAATTAATAAAATATGTTTATGTTCCAATAATTTTGGTTTTTTAATAGAAAACGCTTTACCTACGTTTTCCCAGCGTTCCGTTCTGGTTTTTCTGGTTTGCGTTTCCGTATTCAAATCTCTAGAAATTACATTCGTCATTAAATCCACATTTAAAATTTCATTCATACCTTCTGCAAACAATTCGCTTTGGTTATAACCGCGCAATTGTTGTTTTTGAGGATGCAATGGCACAGGAATAATAGTAGTAACGTCTTTTAGGTAAGAATTATTTTGCAAA
>JANNVS010000228.1:0-3288 GCA_031414515.1 Sphingobacteriales bacterium
AACCACTTAAGAAGCTTAAGAAACATAAGATTCAATAAAAGAAGAAAACTATATAAATTGATTTAAGTAAACTTAGTTTTCTTATTTAATTATAAAAATCTTCTTCACTTACTTTATTTCTTAAGTGGTAAAAATATTTAATTGATTTTTAAACGAGTAGCCACAATAAATTTATAATCGTAAAACGTATATCAAAACCATATAATAGATTCAGTATTACAATACTTGAAATGATGATGATTGGTTTTTTATATTTTATGATAAATGCTTTTGTCATCTTAACAACAATTTCCGTTTGGTGTGCAACAGCTTTGATTTCCATTTGCTAAATCAGGTATTAGCACTTTAGGGCTTTCTTGTGGTATACCACATTTATCTTGTGCTAAGCAATCTGTATATTTTACAGTTAGCACAAAGTTATTGCCTCTAAAATCCAAGCCATATCTTCCAATTGTATCTGTTTGATATTCTACTTCAACTTCTAAATCTTCTTTACCTATAATTCTTTCTGAATTATCAATAATTTTTAAAAGACTGTTTGGTTGCAATCTGTGGTCAACATCGGTGGCAACCCAAAGCTGCATCGTTGCCCATTTTTCATGGTGAATAGAAACACCGCAATCCACAAAATCTTTGGAAATTAAACCAATTTCTGTTAAGTGAAAATGCGCTGGAACTGCTGTTCCGTTTGGTAACTGAAAATTTAATTCTGTTACATTTTTTAAATGATTTTTCAAATCTGATATTTTCATCTTATTATTTTAAATGATTAACAACAATTATTTTTATGCATAACAACTTTATTAAAAAACTTATTGAATAGCTTTTGAACTCTGTTATAGGTTTTCCAGTTGATACAGTAACAAACGGTTTGTCCTTCGATTTCGCCGTTAATGAGTTCATTGTTTTTTAATTCCTGTAAATGCTGTGATACTGTTGTTCTACTTAATGGCAGCTCATTTGAAATATCACCTGAAATACATTTATTTTCTTTTGCAAGATATTCTATAATAGCAACTCTTGCCGGATGAGCTAACAATTTGGCATATCTAGCTATTTCCTGTTGTTCTGAGGTGAAATTTTCTACTTTAGCGTACATAAATTAATTTTACAATTGGTGTATGTCGTAAACATACGTCAAATATAAAACAAACATTTTGATTTGTCAAGTAAATTAACAAAAAAAATGTTCAACAAATGAACACTCACTAAAAGCAAGTATTAAAGTTGTTTTATTAACTCCTTTTTTTCAATGTATCCCTGATGAGTCCAGATTTCTTTTCCTTTGCTGAAAATCTTGATTATTGGAATTTCAATAATTTTCAGTTTCTTTGCTAATTGTTTATTTTCATTAATATCCAAACGAATTACTTTCACTTTTCCTGCATATTCACTAGAAATTTCGTCTAGCATTGGTTTCATTTTAATACAAGGTGCACACCAAGGAGCGAAATAATCTACCAAAACTGTAGAATCAGAATTAATCATATTGGCGTATTCTTCAAAAGAAATTTTATCTGCACTCGGTTGATTTGGAATTGCAACTAATAGTAAGTTATTGTTTTGCCAAGACAGAATTCCACCTTCTAAATTGTATACGCTTTTAAACCCATTACTACGCATATAATCAGCAGCAGATGCGCTCCTTTTGCCTGAAAGACAATATACGAAATAGGTATTTATTTTATCAAGTTTATCTATTTCATCCTTAAAATTATCGCCATTGTAGTCAATATTTAAAGCACTGGCAATAAATCCACCTTTATATTCATCTGCTGTTCTGACGTCTAATATAACGCCATTTGTAGTTGTTTTTATTTTTTTATTGAAGTCCGCAGGTTTTAATGCCAGTTCTGTATCTTGTGAATTGCAAGATGTTATAATCAATATGGTTGCAAATAAAAACGAATAGAGTTTGTTGTTCATGATACTTTGAATATAGAATTAAAGATAACTGATTATTTAATAGAATTAGATATTGTAATCATATCTGGTTTTGTAAAAGATGTATTCTACTTTTCATTCTCTGCATTACTAGTAATAAGAATAATAGGTGATATTTTTTTTATTTACAATTACTTAAAATTATTTGTTGCATTTGATTTACTGGAACAACACCAGATTGCCTCCATTGAATTTGACCATTCTTAAAAAGTATTAATGTTGGAATACTTTGAATCTCATATTTCGTAGACAATTTTGAATTCTTATCTATATTAATCTTAAGTATTGTGACCTTTTCTTTCATCTACACTTTTAATTCTTCCAATAAGGGTTGCATTACTTTGCAAGGTCCACACCAGTCCGCATAAAAATCAACTAACACCAGTTTGTCTTCCTTAATGTAATCTGAAAATGATTTTTTTATATCTGCTTTCATCTGATTATTAATTTATTTCTATGAACTCAATTTTTTTATTTATCGTTTGTTGATTTATGACTGATAGGTGCACAGCTATTTACACCACAGCAACCTGTATTTGTAAATGCCTGAAACATAAAAAAGCCGCCAAATATTCCAAATAACACATCATGAATATGAATAGCTTGTACAAGGATAATAATACTCAACCCTAAGCGTATCAATCGAATGATATTCCAGTTATTTATCAGATTATATTTTAATGTCTCCATAATTTTTATTTAAGTTTTTGTTGCAAATTAACCCAGCCACCACCATTATACACTTCTGAAAAACCATTTGCCTGCAAAATATTTTTACCCTGTGAACTTCTTATTCCAGAAGCACAACAGGTAATGACAGGTTTTTTCTTATCCAGTTTTGAATAATGATTTGAAAGATTATTTAAAGGAATATTCAGAGAACCTTTTATATGACCGCCTTGATATTCTGCTTTTGTACGCACATCTACAATGATTGCGCCTTGTTGCATTAATTGTTTGTAGTCAGTTTTTGTTCCTAATCCAAACATGTTTTTTATTTGATCTAACATTCTTTATAATTTAAATTTTGAGAATAATATAACACTAAAGTCTGTATGACTTTAACCTTTTAAATAGAACTCTTTATTATTCTTTTCTGGTAGAAATACCAAACGGCAGATATAACGGACAAGTACCAACAGCACTTGTTAGAATAAAAATTGCACCGAAGATTAATAAGACAATTGCTAAAGTTCCGCTGATTACATGCGTAAAATAAAGAACTGCAATAATGACTGCCACAGCTACACGAATGGCTTTGTCTAAATTTCCCATATTCTGTTTCATAAATTTGATTTTGTTAATGCAAAGTTATATTAAACTAAAATGATTGTCAGTTACAAA
>JANNVS010000229.1:0-6098 GCA_031414515.1 Sphingobacteriales bacterium
ACATAAACAAGAATTGCTGGATTGTACTCAGCCCAACCGCTTGTCCAATTAGTTGTTGCATCAAATGCTCCTTTATAAGCTACTGTTGTAAATCCTGTTAAACCTGAAAAACTTGCTCCTGTTAATAAAGAAGAAGTTCCAGATAATAAGAAACTTGGTGCTGTTGAATTGTATAAGGTAGCAGGTGTAAATCCAACCGCTGCTATATTTGCAACGGTGCTGTTATTTCTGCTTACATCATTAAACCATGTGCCTACATTAAAACCTGCCTGATCTGATTTATAGGGTACATTTAAAGACCAGTTATCTAATAATGATAAAACACAGTTTTTAATTACTAACTCATCAGCTTCTGCATATGTTCTCGTGTTTCCACCATCAATTACTACGCCTTGTGGAAAGCCAGTAAAGAATGAATTGTGAATTTTTATTTTATTACTTCTTCTTAAATGCAATGCTCTTCTGAAGTTTGCATCAATAGTTGTTGTTGAATCTTGTTTTGGACCAAACACTGAAACGTTGGAGAAAGTTGGTGAAGTGAATGGTGAGTTGGTAGAACCACCACCATCATTATCTACTTCAAAACTATTAGAGCCAGAAATTGGGTCTGCTAAATTTGCACTTCTGAAAGAAACTGCAAATTGTACTTTTCCTCTGTAGCCAAAGTCACAATCAAAATCATCGTCAGTTGTTTTAAATGCGATTAAGTGGTCGCAATTTACTGTACCACCAAACCATTCAAAGGCATCATCTAAACCAAAGGTAGCCTGTACATAGCTTATTATAGTTCCTGTACCAACAGAACCCATCGTAAGCGTATTGATTTCTTTGTCTGTTAAGATTGGAAAACCAGCATACTCTAAACGAACATACTTCACAATGCCTGAATTATCTGCATCGTCAGAACCACCGTGGTGTGCGCCATAGCCACCTTCTAATGTGCCAAAACCGCCTGGTAAGTTATTTGTTGCTTTACCACAGATAACTAAGCCACCCCAATCGCCTGGAGCTTTTGAAGTTTCTGCTGATGAAAAAATAATTGGATTTGTTGATGTTCCAACGGCAAGAATTTTACTACCTCTGTGGATTACTAAAGTACCTGGGTTTGAACCTATTGTTCCTTTTTTACCAACAATAACAGTTCCAGCTTCAATGGTTAAAATACTTGTTGCTTGTGGTGTTGTTCCTGTTTGAATAGAATCTATACCAACATTGACAACACCATTTAAACGATAGACAGTATCTTTATCCCATAAAATATTGCCTGTTAAGTTTCCAGTTACATCTTTTATTGGTCTGTCAGCTGGTGGCACTATCGGTGGTGTAATAGTTTCTTCTTTACAACCTGATAGCATAGACATTGCTAAGGTAAATGTTGCCAATGCAACCACTCTAAATTTGAAATTGATTTTTTTCATAAATCGTTTTTTTTGTTAATTTAATTTGTTTACTGTTTTTAAAAATTATATTTAATACCTAATGATATAGTTTGCCCTGGATTGTATTGTTGAAATATTTGATCTGTTTTTCTATTCCATTTTTTATCTCTGTTTCCATCTTGTAAAAACAATACGTCTTGATTTACCAAATCGTTAGCAGACAAGCTTAATTCTACATTCTTTTTAAAACGATACTGGATATTTAAATCTAGGGTGTGTCGCGGCATTTCGTAAATATCAGGATTGTCGTCTGTGCCAACAAATGCGATACGTTTTCCAATCACATTGTATAATAAATTTGCCTGCAAGCCCAATTCTTTGTCTTCAAAGAAGATGCCTGCATTTATTGAGTATGGAGATTGACCTTGCAAAGGACGATTGTCGCTTTGTCCAACATTTTCTTTTCCTAAATTAACTTTGCTATAGATATACGATGCATTTGCCAATACACCAAAATGTTTAAAGAAATAATTTTTTGAATTCACAAATGATTTTTTAACTTCTAACTCAACGCCAGCAACATCTGACTGATATGCATTTGCAAAAGAAAAAGTGCTACCACTTGTTCCAACCACTGCTTTTGATTCAATTGGATTCAAGAACTTTTTATAGAAACCTGATATGCTGATTACTTCGCCGTTTGAAGGATAGTATTCAAATTTTAAATCTGCATTATGTACTGTAGCATTTTTTAAATTTGGATTTCCTTCGATAGAATAACGAGTATAAAAATCATCGAATGCAAATGGTGCAATCTCTCTGAATTCAGGACGATTCACGCTCATACCATACGCTGCTCTTATTAAAATTTTTGGTGTGATGTTATAGCTTATATTAACAGATGGCAAATAGGCATGCTTAATATTATTTACTTGTATCAAATCAGTTGTTGTTCCAGATGTTAGTTGCTGTTTAGAATATTCATATCTGAAACCTGCAATAATACGTACTTTACTTTTTATTGCTAGTTCGCTATTTACATATGAAGCTGCAATTAAATTATTTGCTTTATAGGAATCGTAAGAACGTGTTTGTTCTCCTAATTTAACTCCATTTGTAGTATTTATTTGTTGCAATAAATAATTGATTCCTTGTGTGGTGTTGTTATAATCAAACAAATCAAAATCGGTACGTTTAAATCCTAATATACGTGCATTAAAATCTCTGTTTTTATATTCAAAATATGCACCACCATTAATAGATGGAATTATACCTTTGTCAACACTTTTTATTATTTTATTTACTGAATTAACTGCTGTGGTAATAATATTTTCATTCATATCCGAGAAAAACCTACCTAATACGCCTGGATTTACTGAAGATGGAAGCACATTTATTTCATAAACGTTTGTTGCTGTATTCAAGGTAGAAGTATATCTTTTAAAGTCCGGTTCTTTTTTATATGCTCTACTATAACCAACTACCCAGTCTATAGAATTATTTTCTGATTTTATTTGATGTTTACCTAACAATTGATTTGCAAAAATTCCTTTGTAAGTATTATATAAAGCATGATTATCTACTGTTAAATCATTTGATAAATCTGTTCCTGTACGGTGTGTATATTGCGAAAGTGCATTTGAGTTGAAAATATTTTTAAACTCAATAGTATTCTTTTTAAATTTAAAAGCCCAGTTGTGCAATACGCCTAATCTCACATTATTATTAAACTGCTCATCTCTAAAATTGTATTTGGGATCTTGTTTGTCATTTGCAACATCGTACACATTATAATCAGCTCTGAAAATGTCATACGTTTGTTTAGAAATTCCATAATTAATTGTTGAAATCATTCCTATTAATAGTTTATCAGTAGATATTCTTCTACCAAAACTAATTCCTATACGTTGATCTGGAATAGAAGCTTGTTTTTTTGCAGTCCAATCATTATTCATTGCTTTGCCTGCGTCTACCTGTTGTTGAGTGGTAAGTGCATTTACATCTTTAGGAAAATCTGACGGCAAATTATTTTTATTGTCGTTTGCTAAATAGAAAAGCGCACTATTTTTTTGATTATAAAATGGTTTAAAAGTTGTTCCTACTCTTATAGTGGTTCCATAGGAAACATCAACGAAATTATTATCAGGAAAACTTTTAGTAAATATTTTCACCATACCACCAGCAAACTCACCGCAAACATCTGCTGATGGACTTTTCAAAACAATGATTCTGTCTAACTGTGCCGACGGAATAATATCGAATGCAAATGATTTCACATCTGTTTCCATTGATGGCGCCATTGCATTGTGCAAAAGCACATTATTATAACGCGGATTCAATCCCCGAATATTGATGAAGTTACCTTGTATAGTAACACCTGGAATTCTTCGCACTACTTGTGCCGCATCTCTGTCTGCAGTTTTTTGAATTTGTTGAGATGAAATACCGCTCGAAATCTGTGTAGCATTTTTCATTTCCAGCAATACTGCTGTCTCTGTATTCGTTTTCTTAAAATCTACTACTTGTACTTCAGACAATTCATTGGTAGCAACATCAAGATTTACGTTTAGTGAAGTAATCTCATTTGCTTTTACCTCAACATTTTCTACATTCTTTTCTGAATAACCAATATAAGTAAATATTAGTTTGTAAATGCCAGGTGTTAAGTCAGAGATTTCATACTTTCCGTCTATGTCTGTTGTAGCACCAAGTAATGAACCAGAAACTGAGACGTTAACACCAATTAAGGTTTCCTGAGTAGTCTTGTCTATAATTAATCCTGAGATTTTTCCGGTTTGCCCTAAACCAAGAAATGGAAGCAATGCTATGATTGCCGTTAGTGTGTGTTTAAATAATTTCATGTGTGTGTGTGTTTAAATTTGATACTGCAAAGTAATAATAAGCATATAACTACCGCGTAAAATGCACTTGAATGTTGTGTGGTTTATACTTAATTAATAAGTCTTTTAAGTGCTATTTCAAGTATTATTTAAGTTCATTGTGTGAACGAAGTGTGAACGAATTTTCGGGTCTGCCAATAAACTATAGTTTTTGTATCTTAGTGAAATGATAGCTTTTTTAGAAAGGATTGCCGAGTCTGTTACGAAAGAGAATTTGCCGTATCTTTACACTCGGTGCTATATTTTTCCTACCAAAAGAGCCGCAATTTATTTCACTAATTTTCTGAAAGAAAAACATAAAGAAGAGAACTTCATTCTTCCTGAAACGATTACTATACAAGAATTTATTACTACTTATTCTTCTTTTATTATTAAAAATGACTGGCATTTATGCTTAGAATTATTTCAAATTCAAAATGAGTTAACGAACACACATCAACCATTAGAAAAGTTTTTACCTTGGGGAAAATTAATCTTAAAAGATTTTGATGAATGTGATAAATATTTAGTGAATGCTTCACAATTATTTTCTGTATTAAAAGCGCATAAAGAAATTGATACTGCTTTTTCTATATCAGAAGAAACTAAAAAATATATTGAGCAATTTATTCTCACAACATCAACAAAAGAAAAAGAAAGTATTTTCAAGGAAAACTTTATTAAAACATGGAGTTTACTCGGCGAAACGTATGCCTTGTTTAAAACAAAACTTACTGCAACTAATTTTGCCTACGAAGGTATGGCATATCGCGAAGTGCATGAAAAATTAAAAGATCAATCTTTAAAACTGCCTTACTCAAAAATTTCGTTTTGCGGTTTTAATGCATTATCTGTTTGTGAAGAAGAAATCTTTAAAACGATTGAACAAAACTACGATACTGAATTCTGGTGGGACACCGATGAGCATTTCATGAATAATAAGCTGCATGAAGCGGGAAATTTTTTGAGAGATTATCAAAAGAAATTTTCTAATGAAAATAATAACCACTGGCCTCCTGGTAGTAAAAATGAATTGAAAAAAAATAAGAAAATTGATATTGTTGGTATTTCATCTAATATTGGACAAACGCAATATGTTGCGCAAAGGTTGATAAATAAAGAAGGAGAAACGACCGCGATTGTTTTATGTGATGAACATTTGTTATCGCCTTTATTATATACAGTTGATGCAAGCAATGCTAATATTACGATGGGTTATTCTATTTCGCAAAGTGAATTGTACTTATTTACAAATGCATTGCTCAACTTTTATGGTAATGCGAGAATCAGCGAGAAACAAACAGAATTTTACCACAAAGATATTGCAACTTTAACAGAACATATTTATTTCAAAAAAGAAATTAATGAAAAAGAGAAATTAGATAATATATTGCCATTTTTTGTGCCATATATGCCACAAGATATTTTAGCAGAATATTTTCCAGCAAGTATTTTGCAAAACATCAATAATTCTAATGCAATTTTAAAAACGGTAATTAAAACAATAGACAAGCTGCACATTAAAGACAATTATTTTTATCCAATTAAAGATGCGATTACAGACCAACTAAATAGTTTATTACAATCTTTAGAAGAAAAAAATATTACGCTAAATAGAAATGCATTATCATTTATCGTTAAACAGTTTATAAGCAGTATTAAAGTTCCTTTTCAAACGAACACCAACAGCAATATTCAAATTATGGGTTTTTTAGAAACGCGTATTTTGGATTTTGACAACTTATTTATTTTATCATTTAATGATGATAATTTACCAGGTACCAATAAAACCAATTCGTTTATTCCATATAATTTGCGCAAAGGTTTTGGCTTGCCTACG
>JANNVS010000230.1:0-5692 GCA_031414515.1 Sphingobacteriales bacterium
TCAAATCAATTTTATAATTTTGATGAGTATTTTAGAAAAATTGTAGCATTTAGATTTGATTCTATCGCAATTGGTATATTAGGATTTTGGGTTTCAAATTACAAAGATGAAATCTGGTTAAAATACAAATCAAACCTGTCGATTGTTAGTCTTTTCTTATTTGTGCTGTCTATCTTTATTTTTTGGTTTTTATATAAAAATAATTATAAATTATACTTTTCAGACATCCTATTATATAAATTAACTGCCATTTTTTACACGCTTATTTGGGCAGTAATTATTCTTGGATTTTTTCCATTTTTTAGCAACTTTAAAAAGTTTAATTGCAATACTTTTAACATCATTTTCTCATTTATCAGTAAAATCTCATACAGTTTATATTTATGCAATCTTCCAGTATTAATACTTTTCAAACGTCATTTTTTTGTTGAGTCTAATGATATTCCATATTCTATTTTTCAATTGTTTGCCTACTATGGTGTTTTAATATTAATAAGTAGCTTAATATATAAATACTATGAGAAAGTATTTATGAGTATGAGAAAAAAAATAATAGTTTAACCTACATCAATGCAGCAACGCCAGGCAACGTTTTACCTTCAAAAAATTCTAAAAGTGCACCACCACCTGTTGAAACGTAACTTACTTTATCAGCCAAACCAAATTTATTTACGGCTGCAACGCTGTCGCCACCACCAACTAAGGTGAATGCACCGTTTTTTGTGGCATCGGCAACAGCTAACGCAATGCTTTTTGTACCGTTTTGAAATTTCTCCATTTCAAAAACACCCATTGGTCCATTCCATAAAATGGTTTTAGAATTTTTAATTATATCTTCAAAAGCTGATATTGCATTGTGTCCGATATCCAAACCCATCCAGCCATTTGGAATATTCATATTATCTGCTATTTGCGTGTTGGCTTCGTTATCAAATTTATCTGCAATAATAGAATCTTCTGGCAATATAATTTGAACGCCTTTTTCTTTGGCTCTCTGTAACACTTCTAATGCCAATTCCAGTTTATCATCTTCTGCTAATGAGTTACCGATATTGCCACCTTGCGCCTTGAAAAATGTATAAGCCATGCCACCGCCAATAATAATATTGTCAGCAATTTTTAATAAATTTTCTATAATTAAAATTTTATCCGAAACTTTGGCACCACCTAAAATTGCAGTAAATGGTTTTTCTGAATTGTGTAATACTTTATCTGCATTTTCTATTTCTGATGCCATCAAATATCCAAAGCATTTATTTTCTTTTGTAAAATACTTTGCAATAATAGTTGTACTTGCGTGTGCGCGATGTGCTGAACCAAATGCATCGTTTACATATACATCACCATGATGTGCTAACTTTGCAGCAAAGGTCTCATCGCCTTTTTCTTCTTCTTTGTAAAAACGTGTATTTTCTAACAATAATATTTCACCTTTTTTAAGAGTTGATGATAGTTGCTGACTTTCTTCACTAATACAATCATCTGCAAATTTTATTTCTTTATCTAATAAATCAGAAAGATGATTGATAACATGCTTCAACGAAAACTTTTCTTTATCAATTGTTCCATCTTCTTTTAGTTTTTTCAATGGTCTTCCTAAATGTGACATCAAGACCACGCTTCCACCATCATTTAAAATTTTATTGATGGTTGGCAAGGCTGCTTTGATGCGTGTATCATCAGTAATATTAAAATGTTTATCGAATGGCACGTTAAAATCCACTCGAATTAATGCTCGTTTGTTTTTAAAATCTATGGAATCTATGGTTTGCATATTTTAGTCGTAAGTCGTGAGGTATAAGTCGTAAATTAAAAATTAAATTATTTTACAAAAATAGAAATAAACGGTGGTCTATCGACTGTCGACCGTGGACTATTTTACAAAAACGCAACTTTTTCTACAAGTTCTGCCAATCGGTTTGCATAGCCATATTCATTATCGTACCAACCTACAATTTTCACCAATTGATCTATTTGCTGTGTCAATCCTGCATCAAATGTGCATGAGTAAGGCGAATGTATGATATCGCTCGAAACGATTGGATCTTCAGTATATGCTAAGATATTAGCATACTGATTTTCTGCAGCCAGTTTAAATACTGCATTTATTTCTTCAACCGTAGTATTCTTTTCTATATTGCAATATAATTCTGTAGAAGAACCAACAATTACTGGCACACGAACCGCACCGCCTTTTATTTTCCCTTTTAGTTCAGGAATAATCCATTCTAATGCTTTAGTTGCATTTGTTGAAGTTGGTACAATATTTTGTGCTGCTGCTCGTGCACGCCTGAAGTCAGTACCATGAATACTATCGTGTAATTTTTGGTCACTTGTATAAGCATGAATAGTATTCATAAATGCATTTTTAATACCAAAATTTTCCAGCATAATCTTTGCCATCGGCGCCAGACAATTAGTGGTACAGGAAGCGTTTGAAATAATAGTGTCTTCTTTTGTAACAATCTCATCATTAATACCAACAACAATTGTTTTTACTGTTTTATCAGCCGGTGAAGAAATAACTACTTTTTTTGCACCTGCATTGATGTGTTCCTGTAATTTCTCTCTGTCTCTGTATCGTCCGCTGCATTCAATAACTATATCAATATTCAAATCTTTCCAGGGTAAATCTTTCGCTTGCGCAATAGATGTGCTGATAATTTCTTTATCATCTATAAATAAATGGTCTTCTTTTGCTGTAATATTTTTTTCCCATCTTCCTTGTGCTGTATCATGTTTTAATAAATAAACCAACGCATCATTTGGTGCAATATCATTAATAGCAATAATATCAATATGGTCTTTATCAAATAAAAGCTGGAAAACAAGACGACCAATGCGTCCTAATCCATTAATAGCTATCCGTGGTTTTGACATTTTACAATAATTATAGAATTAGTGAATGGTAGAATTAATGAATAAAGATAGAGATTTATACAGAAACAATTAATGAAACGCATCAGATGAAATAAGAATAACGCTTTGGTAATATTTTTTTCTGTGAAAATCTTTCAAATCCTGCAAAAAAACGTATATTTGCACTCGCTTTTAAAAAATGGCCCGTTCGTCTAGGGGTTAGGACAGGAGATTTTCATTCTTCAAACACGGGTTCGATTCCCGTACGGGCTACCAAACCATAGTATAAAAAAATTAAAACCATTGATTATCAATGGTTTTTTTATTTTTAAATTTTCTTTATTTTCCTATAATTTATTACTTTTTAGCATATTTTGTTACTCCTATGTTACTAGAATTAACAGTACAAAAAGATGTGTTTCGTGTCCCACGAAACACTTTGATAGGTTCATGAAGACATGAACCACAGCAATTGCTACCAAAGTTAAGCAATTGCTGGACTTTTTATTTAGTACAATATTTTCTAATCAATTCTTTTGCAACAGTATCTCCTAACTCACTTGCTTTTGTCCAGTCTGAACAAGCATTTTCAATAGTATTATCTATAAAGAAATAATAATTACCGCGATTGGTGAATGCATTTGCATAATCAGGCTTCAATTCTATCGCTTTATCAAAATCCTGTAAGGCATCATTATAATCTTCAGAAAAATATTTAGATTTTCCTCTGTTGTTATATGCTTCAGCATATTCAGGATTCAAATCTATTGCTGTATTAAAATCTAATATTGCATTGCCATATTCACCAAGAATTCTTTTGGAAATTCCTCGATTACAAAAAACTTCTGCGTTGGAACTATCCATTTCAATTGATTTATCAAAATCTTTTATGGCACCTATATTATCACCAATAACATCTTTTAATTTTCCACGATTAAAATAAACATTTTTATCGATAGGATTTAATTCAATTGCATAACTGAAATCTCTCATTGCGCCGCTATTATCACCTAATTCATACAAAAGCATTCCGCGGTTAAAGTAAGCTTCGAAAGTTGGTTTTAATAAAATAGATTTATTTAGTTCTTGAATTGAACTTAGATTATTTACAGCTTGTTGAGTAGTTTGTGCTTGTAATTTTATTGAAAAAAATAAAATAACTAACAACGTCGTTTTATGGAAGGAAAAATTCATAGTTTTATTTTGAAATCAAATATAATTAAAACGAATTACTATTTGGAATACTAAAATATATTTTTGTTTACTTCTTCGCCAAATCCACAAAAATATCCCAGAGGATTTCGTACGGAATGATTTCCCAGTCGGCGATAAAATAATTGTTTTGCTTTCGAAGTTCATTTATTTCCTGCCAGTCTGCTTTCAGCATATCTCTATTATTGAAACCTGATTTTTCTGCTTTTAAAAGAACACTTAAAAATAAATGATTCCGTTTATATGTATTATCATTTAAATATCTTGTGCGATACACTCTCAAGGCATCCATTTTAGAAAAGATAAGATTATAATCTTTGCGAGCTGCGTTAAATAATATTTCTATAATACGAATCGCAAAATTATATCCTGATTTATCTTTTGAATTGACAGGTACATCATTCAAAAATTTAGGCAAACTAAATTTGTAAGCACCTTTGTTTAAATAGCTATCCATAAATACAAGATAGGCGTGGTAAATTTTCCATTTTTCGGTTAGTTTATCATCCTGTCTAATAAATGATTTATTTTTAAAAACCCCATCATAAACTTTTTGTGCTTCAACTATTTTATTGTTTTGAAGATATAATTTAAATTCAATATCTTTTAATAAAAACCAATTGTAATTACTCTCTGGAATACTTATGCTTGATTCATCATTTATCAATGCTATCCCTTCTTTAAATTGTTTTGATGATAATAATGCTGAAAGCTTAAAAAGTAATATAATAATCTTCCTTGTGTTTGTAAAAGCAGATTGATTCATATTCATGAGTTCTTCTGCCTCATTACATATTCCAATTAATTTATCTAATTGATTGCTTTTCTGATAAAATTCTAAAGCAAGATAAAAGTAATAAAAATCAATTTCTACGTTATGTAAAGTATTCCTAATAGATAACATTTGTAAGAGACTAATATTAATTTCCTCTAATAGGCTATCCGTAATTGGTGCCTGGTTTTCAAAACAAATTGTAGATTTAAAATATAAAAATTTTGCGTATTGTTCTTTTTGAGCTAATTCTATATATCTTAAGTAATTCTTTTGTTCATTTAAAAATGATTTTGAATCTCCTTTTATTGCATAGTAACTTAATAAGTAAAAAGAATAATTCCTTAGAATATCATAAAAATTATATTGAAGAGCTTTAGCATAATTTTCTTTAACTAATTCATAGACTAATTTTGTCGTACCTGTTATTTTTATAATAATTTCAATTATATGATTACTAAGTACACATTCATAATAAGATCTACTCTGATTATTAACAAATACATCTTCTGTGTCTAGCATTAAAAGAGTTTTTTGTAACTTACTTTTAAACCTTGATTTTAATTTCCTAAACCTAGCGTCCTTTTCTTCACTATCATATAAATATTTAGCAGCAGAAGAATCATCAATAATTTTTCCAGATTCTAATCCATCATATAATTTATAGTACAGATTTGTATTATTTTGATTTAAGAATGTCTTATCAAACACATCTATTTTTGATAACCGTTTCCGATTAACAATTTTTACTAATTCTTTTAAAGCATCCATTAGTAGTCACATTTTTAGCAAAATAAAATAATCAACTGTTTATTAATAAGTTAGTTATAAATTACAAAGCAATATAGT
>JANNVS010000231.1:0-3791 GCA_031414515.1 Sphingobacteriales bacterium
AGATTTCCATCTAACAAAAAGACTAATATGGATACAGGTAATTTAGAAGGAATTACTTTCTTTTTACCTTTAAATTCTAGAAAGGTCAATTTCCATTTATGACAAAGCAAGATTTTTATTTGTGTTTCTGTTAATTTTGAAATTGCTTCATTACTAAAACTAGTAGTAGAAAGAAAAGTAAAAAAGATAATTAAAACAACTGTATTTCTCATGTTCAAGAATTAATCTAATACAAAGCTATAATAATTTTTTTTTGTCGAATTCTGATAATAAATAATTAAGGTTAATTTTTATATTTTGCAATCTCCTTTATACATTATACTTTTACAATGTGAAAGACGAATTAATTATAGCAGGCAAACAATTTTCATCGCGTTTATTTCTCGGAACAGGAAAATTTGGTTCACCTGTAACCATGCAAGATGCAGTCATCGCTTCTGGTTCGCAGTTAGTAACCATGGCACTAAAGCGCATCGATTTAAAAACGAAATCTGATAATATTCTTACCTATTTAAGAAACACATCAGTAAATTTATTACCAAATACCAGTGGTGTACGCACAGCCAAAGAAGCAGTATTTGCTGCTCAAGCCGCACGCGAAGCACTCGAAACCAACTGGATAAAATTAGAAATTCATCCAGATCCAAGATACTTATTACCAGATGCTATTGAAACATTAAAAGCAACCGAAGAATTGGTAAAATTAGGCTTCATTGTGTTGCCATACATACATGCAGACCCTGTTTTGTGCAAACGATTGGAAGAAGTTGGCACACATGCAGTAATGCCATTAGGTGCTCCAATTGGCAGCAATAAAGGCTTAGAAACAAAAGAGTTTCTCCGTATTATAATAGAGCAAAGCAAAGTACCAGTCATTGTTGATGCAGGTATCGGCGCGCCATCTCATGCTGCACATGCTATGGAATTAGGTGCAGATGCTGTATTGGTTAATACTGCAATCGCAATAGCTGAGAATCCTGTTAAGATGGCAGAAGCGTTTAAACTAGCAGTAACTGCTGGTAGAATGGCATATATTGCAAAGTTGCCTCAGCAATCCGAATCAGCACAAGCGAGTAGCCCAATCTCTTTTTTATTAGATTAGTTTTATTAACAAAAAGCAATAATCTTAGATAAATTTCTAAAAATTAATTCTTTTTAGTAGTGTTTTTTATCGTAATATTTCACTTAAAACTGCTGGTGATTTTAATTCTGTGAAATCAGTAATATGCCATCGAAAGTATAAAAGCATTTTTTCTAATAAGATTTTACGTTCTGTAGAAGTTAGTTTCAACTCATTTTTTTCGTAGTAAACAGCCATCATTTTTTTTAACATTGTAGTTTCATTTGCATCCAAAACATTAGAGGAATTTATTGTGTCTTCAAATCTTCCACTTTCTAAATTAAAATAAGTGCCTTTTAATATATTTTGTAAGGAAGGCTCAAATCCTAAAATACTAGCAGTTTCTAATAAAAAAAACAAAGGCTTGTTTTCAATGCTGTCAGGCTCTATGTCAAGTTCCATAAGAAATAAAGTTACATAATCATATAATCGTTCATTCACTTCGTGTTCCTTTATACATTTTGTTATTAGCTCAATACAAAACATTGCTACACTTTGCTTGGTAAAATCAAGGTGAAGGTTTTTGTAAATATAATTCGTTGTGTATTCTTTAATTCTATTCAGATTTCGTTGTTCTTTTAAATAGATTTCGAGATTTAATATATTCAAAGGTTGAATTAAATTGCCTTTTTGTTTGTTTTTGGAGCTGCGAATGCCTTGAACGATGAAGCTCAGTAACCCATATTTCTTGGTAAATATCCTAGTAATTATACTCGATTCAGAGTATTTGGTGGTTTTAAGAACAATGCCTTCTGTTTTGTCGAGCATGATGTAAATATAATTTTTTGAGTTTAGTAAAGTGGAGAAATAGAAATAAAAGATATCTATTTATTCTTTAAATTATTGTCAACTTGATAAACATTTGTATCTTTATTCTATTAATCATTGACAATGAGAAAAAACCACCTTTTCAAATTACTGTTTCTATTTATAGCAATTGAAACTTCATCTTGCAATAAAACATGGAATTGTGAATGTAAATCATCTGGTGTTGTTGTTGCAGTCGTGCCAATAAAAACGCTTGGTAAAATGGGTGCAAAAAGTGTATGCGACACCTATCAAGAAGAAAACAACAGAAATGGCGCTAGGCAAGTCTGTGTTATAAAATAAGTTTCATTTATTTATCTTTTCCCTAGAAAAGGAATTTTATTTTAATAAAAGAAAATAACACCAATTAAAATACCAAAAGGTATATTAATGAGCAAAGCATTATAATTAAACCCATTTAATTTGTATTCATCAACTCTTCAATCTCTTCAATTTCAACTGGAATATCATCCATTAAATCTATAACACCGTTTTCTGTAATTAAAATATCGTTTTCAATTCTAATACCGAGTTTTTCTTCAGGAATATAGATGCCTGGTTCACAGGTAAAAACATTACCTACTTGCATCGGTGCATATCGATTGCCAATATCATGTACATCAATACCTAAAAAATGCGAAGCACCGTGCATATAATATTTTTTATATAACGGGTTTTCTTTATCTTGTTTCGCTACATCATTCTTATCTAATAAGCCTAACCCAATTAATTCGGCTTCCATAATATTGCCAACTTCTTTGTTATAATCAGCTAAAATAGTACCTGGTTTCAACATTGTTTTTGCTTGTTTCATCACACGTAAAACTGCGTTATAAACGTCTTTTTGTCGCTGTGTAAATCTGCCATTTACTGGAATTGTTCGTGTTAAATCAGCAGCATAATTAGCATATTCTGCACCAAAATCCATGAGCACTAATTCACCATCATTACAAGTCTTGTTATTTTCTATGTAATGTAATACACATGCACTATAACCACTAGCAATAATTGGAGTATAAGCATGTCCATTAGCTCTTTGACGAATAAATTCATGAATAATTTCAGCTTCCACTTCGTATTCCATTATACCTGGCTTCATTGTTTTCAAAACTCGTTTAAATGCATCACGAGTAATAGTACATGCTTGTTTTATTAAATCTACTTCAACTGGATGCTTAATACTTCTAAGTTTAGCCATTACTGGACCTAATCTCTTGATATTATGTCCTGGATAATTATATTTTAATTTATTCGCAAAACGAATATCTTTATATGGAACTTCATTGTCGTTTCGGTCATTTTCATTTATGTTTACATACACACTTTCACAATAAGACATTAGACCTTTTAGGGTAGGCTCAAAACTTTCATCCCAAAAAATTTGCTGTATGCCTGATTCTTCTCGTGCTTCAGCCATTGTGTATTTATGACCTTCCCAAACTGCAATTACTTCGTTAGTTTTTCGAAGAAAAAGTGCTTCACGATACAATGGATTCGGACAGTCTGGATAAATAATCAATATGGTTTTTTCCTGATCAATACCGCTTAACCAAAATAAATCAGGATTCTGACGAAATACAAATGATGCGTCGGCGCTACGAGGCATTTCATCGCTTGCTAATAAAATTGCCATTGAATTTGGCGGCAATTCTGTAATAAATTTTTTACGGTTATAAATAAAAAGCTGTGAATTGATTGGTAAGTATTTCATTTTAAAATTTTGAATGTTTGAAATGTAACGCATTAAGATGCTCAAAGATAAAAAATAAATGCCATGGAAAGTATCCGTTTAGTTCTTATATTTACTTTATAATAGATATGTTGATGAAACAAAATAATCTGCTAATAAAATCTAATATTAAAA